>JARRQB010000110.1:0-6936 GCA_037382265.1 Gammaproteobacteria bacterium
GCGGGGTGATCAGCCTGCTCGATGCGACCGACCTGCAGCAGTCACCGCGGCTGTACTCGACCTTTCTGCTGTGGCTGCTCTCCGAGTTGATGGAGGACCTCCCGGAGCGCGGCGACGCGCCGCTGCCGCGCCTGGTCTTCTTCTTCGACGAGGCCCATCTGTTGTTTGCCAGCGCGCCGCGCGCGCTGGTGCGGAAGATCGCCCAGGTGGTCCGGCTGATCCGCTCCAAGGGCGTGGGGGTGTTCTTCGTCACCCAATACCCGAACGACGTCCCGGACGAGGTGATCGGCCAACTCGGCAACCGCGTGCAGCACGCCCTGCGGGCGTTCACGCCGCGCGACCGCAAGGCGGTCCGGGCGGCTGCCCAGACCTTCCGTCAGAACCCGCGCCTCGACACCGAGGCGACGATCATCGAGCTCGGGGTGGGCGAGGCCCTGGTGTCCACGCTCGATGCCAAGGGGGCGCCGACCGTGGTGGAGCGGACGCTGCTCGCGCCGCCGCGCTCGCGCATCGGTCCCTTGACCGATCAGGAGCGGGCCGATCTGCTCGAACGCTCGCCGCTGCGCGGCCAGTACGAGCAGGCCGTCGACCGGCGTTCCGCCTACGAAATGCTCAGGGAACGCGAGACCGAGCTGGAGCGCCAGCGGCAGGCGGCGGAGCGGGCCGAACCACCCAAGGGGCAGCGCCGGGGCAGCAACCGGCAGAGCGTCGGCGAGGCCTTCGTCAAATCCATGGCGCGGACGCTCGGCTCGTCCATCGGGCGCCAGATCCTGCGCGGCATCCTCGGCTCGATCAGCGGCGGCCGCCGCTGACCCGCTCGCGGCCGCTGCCTCAGGGGGCCGGCGGCAGCGCGGTGTCGGCGAACGGCGACGGGGTGCCCGGCGGCACCTCGGGGTCGTCGCCCCACTCGGGGTAGCCGTCGGTCAGGGTGCGCATGAAGGCGACGATGGCGGCCTCCTCTGCGGCGTCGAGTCCCAGGTCGCCGAGCTCGTCGGTGTTGACGTTGCGCGCCACCTCGGGGGCGGGCCAGCAGTCCTTGCCGAAACCCGGGTCGCGATTGTCCTCGCAGACGCCCTGCTTGGCGTCGCGGGTATTGTAGAAGTGCACCACCGCCTCGAGCGTGGCGAGGCTGCCGTTGTGCATGTACGGCGGGGTCAACGCGATGTTGCGCAGGCCCATGACCTTGTGCTTGCCGAGCTGGGCCCCGGCGGGATCGATCGCGGCGATCTCGGGTCGGCCGCCCAGGCCCTGGTTGGGGGCCGGGTCGCCGGGGATCTTGCGGTTGCGCGGCAGGCCGATGTTGTCGTAGGTGAAATCCGTGAACAGCGGGGGCAGCTGGCGGCCGTCCGGCGCCTGCAGTGGCTCGACCGGGTGGCACTCGGCGCACATCGCCTTGTCGCCGCGGAACACCTCCAGGCCGCGTTGTTCCTCGGCGGTGAGCTTGGTCCGGCCCGCCAGGACATAGTCGAATTTCGAGGTGAAGCGGTTGAAGAAGCGGCTCTTCTCGAAGGCGGCGATGGCGTCTGCCATGGCGTCGTAGGCCTCGTCCACGCCCGGCGGCGCCGGTGCCTCGGCCGGCGCCGTCTCGTTGGCCTCGATCGCGTCCAGGCGGACGCCGTACAAAGCCGCAAAACGCTCGACATAGAAGGGGTTCTGCTTGAGCCGGCTGACCACTGCCCACTTGCTCGGCATCGCCATCTCCAGCGGGTTCAGCGGCGGTCCCTTGGCCTGCTCGGCGAGCGAGGTCGCGCGCCCGTTCCAGAACAGCCCGCCGACGTACAGTCCCTCCACCCCGTCCCAATGGAAGGGCGGCGTAAAGCGGGCGTAGCCGACCGACGGCGCGTTGAGCCCGCCGACCGTCCCGGGCGGCGAACCCGTCGAGGTGGCGCTGGCGTCGCGGACGTTCGCGGGATCGACGAAACCGGCAACCCGACCCTCGACGGGCTCGATCGCGTGGCAGCTGTTGCACGACTGGTTGCGCTCGAGCGACAGGTTGACGTCGAGGTACAGCATCCGGCCGAGCGCCTGTTCCGCGCTGAGAGACTCCGGGCTGCTGCCGGCAGCTGCGCTGGCCACTAGCGCCAGGGCGACGAAGACGAGACGCATGGGATCATCCTGCAAACGCGTGGTATACCCATTCATCTGAACCCAGAGCCGCGTCGCGTGCAATGACAGACGTCAAAAGCCAATCCTCGAAAAAGCCATGGAATCACGCAATTAGCCGATTGCCGGACGGGTATAATCCGGTCTTGCCAGGCAAGCAGCCGCGCGCGGAGGACCCTTGGACGCGACCCACATCGAACTGCCCGGCTCGCGCATCGCGGGCGTCACCGTCGACGGCGCGACCGTACGGGTGCGCTTCGAACCGGCCTATCTCGTCAAGACCATGACCGGTTCGGTCGAGCGCACCCGCTGGCGGCAAAACGGCGAACTGGTGTTCGAGGGCGCGGTGGTCGAACAGGGCCCGCCGACCCTGCCCGCCGAGTGCCGCGGCGGCGACGTGGGCGAGAACGTCTACACCTACCGCGACATGATCCCGGTGCCGCTGGCGAGCCGCGGCCGTGCCCACTGCCGGCTGCGCCTGGCCGACGCCGACGACCCGCTCGAGGTCAGCGCCGAGGCGGTCACCCTGGTCATGGAAGACGTTCCCAAGTACATCGAGCACATTCGGCCCGGGTAGCCCGACTGGCGCGGATCAACCCGAGGCCAGGCGGTGGGCGGCGCGGGTCGTCTCGGGCAGGCGATAGCGCGTGGTGCAGGCCAGGGTGAAGCGGATCGCACCGGCCAAGTCGATGCGGTGACCGATGGAGACGAACACCGGCTTGACCCGCTCGCGGGTGCGCAGGACCGCGCCGACGCATTCCCCCCGGTCGATCAGCGGCGACCAGTCGCCCTTGTGCTCGCCCGGCGCGTCGTGGCGGCCGACCAACCGCGTCTTGGCCACCCCGATGGTCGGCAGGTCGGTCAGCACGCCGAGGTGGCAGGCGATGCCGAGGCGTCTCGGGTGGGCCAGGCCCTGGCCGTCGCAGAGGATGAGGTCCGGCGCCGCGCGGAGGCGCTCGAGGGCGGCGAGCACGCCCGGGAGTTCGCGGAAGGAGAGCAGGCCGGGCACGTAGGGAAACTCGGTGGGGACCCGCGCGATGGCGTGCTCGACCGGCTCCAGGACGGTCGCGCCGCCGTCCTCGAACCCCACATCGACGCCGGCGACGCGGCGCGGCTCGCGGGTCAGGGCCTGCCTGACGACCCGGTCGCGCAGCTGTTGCTGGATGTCGCGGGCCGCGCCGGGCGACACCCGCCAGGGGTGGCGCGGCGGCAACGCCGGATCGGCCGGTCCGGGCAAGGCGGCGTCAGGCCGCCGCCAGTACCTGGCCGTCGATGGCGGCGCGCGCCGAACTCAGCATCTGTTCCACCCGGTCCGCATCGCGCAGGTCCGGGTGCAGGCGGCGGGCGGCCGGCATCTCCCGCAGCGGCGGGGCAGGGGCGTCGGGGTCCAGCTTGAGCAGCGCCATGCGCCGCGCTACCACGGCGATGTCGGCGTAGCCCGGCCGCCCGCTGTCGAGCAGCCAGTCCTCGTGGCGTTCGGCCGCGTGCATCAGCTCCTGCGGCAAGTGCCAGCGGCCGAGCAGCAGCCGGCTGGCGTAGGCGACCTCGCTGGGGAAACCCTCGTCCGACGCGTCCGCCGGCAGCGTCTTGGCGCCGTAGTTGAGGACGATCGCCCGGCCGATGTCGTGAGTCAGGCCCACCAGTTCGGCCAGTTCCGGGTCGAAGCCGCTCGCCAGCCCGCCGAGTTGGCGGGCCAGGCGACCGGTCAGCAGGCTGAGCCGCCACCATTCGCGGAAGCGCTCGTGCATGGCCGGGTCGGGGGATCGGAAGGCCTCGCGAAAGGCACAGTGCACGGCCAGCCCGTACACGGTGTCGGCGCCGAGTCGCTCGACGGCGCTGCGGCAGCTGCGCACCGGGGCCGCGCCGGGGTCGCGGGTGTTGGCGGCCTGTATCGCCTTGAGCGCCAGCGCCGGATCGACCAGCAGGGCCCGGGCGATGGCCGCCGGCTCGCCGTCGGCCTCCAGGATCTGGCTGGCGGCGTAGCTTGCCGCCTGCGGCAGGCTGGGGACGACCAGGCAGTGTCGATTCAGGTCGTTGACCAGTTCCACCAGGAAATCGCCGCCGCCGGGGAGGGTCCCGGCGGCGCCGGACAACTCGGTCACCTCGTAGGTCGCCGGGGTCTGGTCGTCCCCGAGCGTGGCGATCAACTCTTCGCGAATCCGCAGATAACGCACATCGCTGGCGGCCAGCGCCCGCCAGCGACTGGGCCGCAGCCGACACAGCGGGCTGCGCGCCGCCGGATCCTGTTCGCTGATGAACCGGCTCCTGCCGTCCTCGGCCTCCAGGCGGACCCGCCCGCTGACCAGGAACACGGTGTCGGTCTCGAGGCTGCCGAGCTCGACGAGCGGCGTACCCTTGGGTACCTCGAGGATGTCGACTTGTGCCGCCAGCGCTTCCAGGCGCTCGGGCTCAAGGTGGGCGAGTTGATCGAATCGGCTCAACAAGAGAGCGTTCGGCTTCCCGGCGAAACGCTGCATGCATGGACTCCTGATACTGCCTAGGCATAGCCGGATGGGCAAACGCCACCCGGAGCCCTAATAATAGCGAGTCTCGGACCGAAGTAAATGGGGGGTACGAGCCGCCCCGGGTGCAGGTGCCGTCAGCCCCCGAGCAGGATCTCGGTGTCGCGGATCTCCTCCGCGGCTTCGTCGAGGATGCCGATGCTCGCCTCCGGCGACAACGCCTCGAGTCCCAACTTCTTGAATGCGGGTACTTTGTCGATCTGCGGCAGGTCGGCCTGGCGCGGCGTGCCGACGTAGCTGTGGAGCTGGGCGATCAGCACCAGATCGGCGTAGTCGGGCGTGTCGTCCCCCGCCCGTTCCCACTGCTCGGCCTGTTCGGCCACCGTCGCGAGCTCGCTGGGCAGATGCCAGCGGCGCAGCACCAGCCCGCCGATGCGCGCCCGCATGTGCTGCACCGTGGCTTCGAGGTCGTCGGGGTCGAGTTCGTCGGGCGGGAATTCGCCTGCGTAGGCGAGCACGGCGAGTGCCCCGATGTCGTGCACCAGGCCGGCCAGCAGGGCAAAATCGGCGTCGAACCCGCTGTCCAGCTTGCGTGCCAGGACGTGGCTCAGGGCCGCGACCCGGCAACTGTGTTCCCACAGCTCGCGCATGGACTGCCGCAGGTGCGGGGAAGTGGCGCGAAACAGCTCGCGCAGCGCAAAGGTGACCACCAGGTGGTGCGTGGTACGCATGCCCAGGCGCACCACTGCGTCCTCGATCTTGCCGATGGTCGTGCGACCGGCAAAGCGCGCGCTGTTGGCGGCCTTGAGGAGCTTGGCGGAGATGGCCGGATCGGTCTCGACCACGCGCGCGACGGTGGCGGCGTCGGAGTCCACCGCGACCACCGCCTTGCCGACGCGCATGGCGACGTCCGGCAGGCTCGGGAGCAGCACCCGGTCGGCGTTCAGGTCCTCGTAGATGCGCACCGTGAGCTGGTTTTCCAGTGCCAGGTCGCCGAAGGCGGTCTCCTCGCTGACCTCGTACAGTTCGATGGCCTCGGCCTGGTCCGGCAGGTTCTCCAGCAGGTCGTTGTCGATGCGCAGGAAGCGGATCGGCGTGGCCGCGGTCACTTCGTAACGCGAGGGCCGCAGGCGCGCCACCGGGTTGGTCGCCGAGGGGTCGTCGTGGGCCATGTCCTGCACGGCGCCGTCGACCGCCTTCAGTCGCAGCTTGCCCTCGAGCAGGTAGAAGGTGGAGGTGTCCGAGCTGCCGTGGGCCAACAGCCGGGTCCCCTTGGGGGCGCTCGAAACCACCAGCTTGTCGGCGAGCTGCTCGAGGCGCTCTTGGCCCAGGTCCCGCAGGGTGCTAAGCCTGGCGAGGGCGCCGACGGCCGGGTGCTCGGTGGTCTCGAAGTTTTCCAGCATGACGCTTCCGCGAATGTCGTGGTTCTGCCGGAGGTAGCGGCTAGCCCCGGCCCGACTTTAAATCGTGTCGGCCTCCGGCGGGGCCCAGAAACGAAAAAACCCGCCAGCGGCGGGTCTTTTGAGGCCTTGCGGGCCTGGGCTCAGAATGCGCTGGAACCCACGATCTTGTGGGACAGCTCCACCACACGCATCGCCTTCTCCATGTACGACTGACGGTAGTCCTTGAGCAACCCGTCCTGGGAGTAGTAATAGTCCTTGCCGGAAATGCCGTTCTGATGCTCGAAATCGATGAACTGCTTCTGCATGTCCAGCATTTCTTCGATCAGCTTGGCCTTTTCGGCTTTCAGTGTCGCGATATCGTCGCTCATCACTTCAGCTCCTGAGTTTAAAGACACGAAACAGCGCCGCGCACACCACGCAGCCCCGCGATTCTACCACAGGCGGGGCGCGACGCCATGTGTCACGAGCGTGTCAGCAGCCGCACCGGGCGACCGGCCCGGGGGCGTTCAGGGTCAGGCTACCGGTGAGCTCGCCGACCGAGGCCAGGCCGTGCCGGTCCAGGTACTCGGTGATCCCGCGATTGATCTTGGGCAGCACCAACGGGTCGTAGAATAGCGCGGTGCCCACGCCGACCGCCGCGGCCCCGGCGATCAGGAATTCGATGGCGTCGGCGGCGTTGGCAACGCCGCCCTGGCCGATGATCGGAATGCCGTGCGCCCGGCTGACCTGGTACACCTGGTGCACCTTAAGCACGGCGATGGGCTTGATGGCCGGCCCCGACAGCCCGCCCTGGTTGTTGCCGATCACCGGCCGCCGCGTCTCGATGTCGATCGCCATGCCCATCAGGGTGTTGATGACCGCGAAGGCGTCGGTGCCGGCCTCGATGCAGCGGCGGGCGTTCTCCGCGATGTCCGTCTGATTGGGCGACAATTTGGTGATCAACGGCTTGCGGGTCACGCGGCGGCAGG
>JARRQB010000110.1:6964-19725 GCA_037382265.1 Gammaproteobacteria bacterium
TCGACCACCCGGGCCGACATGTCGGGGTCGTTGCCGAAGGCGACGCCGCCCTCCTTCACGTTGGGGCAGGAGATGTTGATCTCGATGGCGTCGATGGGCGAGGCGTCGAAGCGGCGGGTGACCTCGATGTACTCCTCGACGGTGGAGCCCGAGACGTTGGCGATGAACCGGGTCTCGGTGAAATCGAGCTGCGGCAGGATGGCGTCGACCACGCGGGCCGCCCCCGGGTTCTGCAGGCCGATGGCATTGAGCATGCCGTCGGGGGTCTCGCAGACGCGGTGCGGCGGGTTGCCGAGCCGGGCCTCGCCGGTGGTGCCCTTGAGGCAGACCGCACCCGCGTCGCGATTGGAGAAGCCGGCCACCCGCGTGTACTCTTCGCCGAAGCCGACGCAGCCCGACAGCAGTACCAGCGGGGTCTGAAAGTGCAGGCCGCAGAAGTCGACGGCGAGGCGCCCGTCGGGAGTCGTGCTCATGGCGGTGCGCCCGCGGAGAGGTTTCGGTGTTTCACGTGGTGTTATTCCAGCCGGAGATCCCGCCCAACACGGGCAACATCATACGCCTGTGCGCCAACACGGGCAGCCGCCTGCACCTGATCCGCCCGCTCGGTTTCGAGCTGGACGACGCGCGGCTGCGGCGCGCCGGCCTCGACTACCACGAGTTCGCCGAGCTCCGGGTGCACGACGACTTGGCGAGCCTGTCCGAGGCGCTCGGCGGCGCGCGTCTGTACGGCCTGAGCACCCGCGCCGAGACCGCGTTCTTCGCCCAGCGCTTCGTGCCGGGCGACGCCTTCCTGTTTGGTCCCGAGACCCGCGGCCTGCCCGACGAGGTGCTGTACGGGCTGGTGCCCGGGCGCCGCCTGCGCCTGCCCATGCGCGCGGGACAGCGCAGCCTCAACCTGTCGAACGCGGCGGCGGTCGCGGTCTACGAGGCCTGGCGGCAGAACGGCTTCGGCCACTGACCCTGCCGCCGGGACGGCGCGGGGCTCAGCGGGTCTCCGAGCGCGGCCGGCGCTCGAGCAGGTTGCGCACCGCCGCGCTCGGGTCGAGGCCGCGGTAGAGGACCTGGTAGGTCTGTTCGGTGATCGGCATGTCGACCCCCAGCCGGCGCGACAGCCGGAACACCTCCTGCGCGGTCCCGATGCCCTCCACCTCCTGGCCGATCGCGGCGCGCGCCTCGGCGACGGCCATGCCCTGCGCGAGCGCCAGGCCCATGCGGCGGTTGCGCGACTGATCGTCGGTGCAGGTCAGGGCGAGGTCGCCGAGGCCGGCCAGGCCCATGAAGGTCTCGGGCGCGGCGCCCATGGTTTGGCCGAGGCGGCGGATCTCGGCCAGGCCGCGGGTGATCAGTGCGGCGCGCGCGTTGGCGCCGAAGCCGAGGCCGTCGGAGATGCCCGCCGCGATCGCCATCACGTTCTTGGCGGCACCGCCGATCTCGACGCCGATCAGGTCGTCGCTGGTGTAGGCCCGGAAGGATTCGCCGTGCAGGTAGCCGGCCAGGCGTTCGGCGTGCGCGGCCTCGGTGGATGCCACGGTGATGGCGGTCGGCAGGCCGCGCGCGACCTCGCCGGCGAAGGTCGGACCCGACAGCACGGCGAGCGCGCTGTCGGCCAGGTGGGCGCGCGCGACCTCGTGCAACAGGCGCCCGGTGCCGGGCTCGAAGCCTTTGGTCGCCCAGCTCAGGGACGGCAGGCGGGGGCCGGCGAGTGCGGCGACGTGTCCGAGCACCTCGCCGAACGCCGAGCTGGGGACTACCACCAGCACTTCTTGCACGCCAGCGAGGGCGGCCGCCAGGTCGGGGGTCGGCGCCAGCTCGGCGGGAAAACCGAAGCCCGGCAGGAAGGCGCGGTTCTCACGCGCGCGCGCGAGCGCCGCCATGTGGCCGGGCTCGTGGCCCCACAGCCGCACGCGGGCGCCGTTGCGCGCCAGCAGGATGGCCAGCGCCGTGCCCCAGGAGCCGGCACCGAGGACGGCGATGCGCGCGTCGGCGCTCAAGGGTCAGTGGGCGGTGTCTTCCGCTTGCGCGGCTTGCTGCTCGACCTGTTGCTTGTAGATCGCGTCGAAGTTGACCGGGGCGAGCACCAGCTGCGGGAAGCTGCCCCGCGTGACCAGGTCCGACACCACCTCGCGGGCGTAGGGGAACAGGATGTTCGGACAGTACACGCCGAACATCGGGCCGAGTTCCTCTTGCGCCATGCCACGCACCAGGAAGATGCCCGCCTGCTGGACCTCGGCGAGGAACTGCGTCGACTCGTCCTGGGTGGCGGTGACGGTGACGGTGACCACCACCTCGTAGTGATCATTGCCCAGGTCGTGCGCCGTGGAGTTGAGCGAGACGTTCACCTGGGGCTTCCACTCCTGGGCGAACACCGGTGCCTGCGTCTGCTGGTCGTCGCTCATGCTCTGCCTCTTGGCTGGATCCGTAAAAGGGGGGGTTACTTGCGTCGCTTGACCGGCAGGTTGGCGCTCTCCCAGGCGAGCATGCCGCCGCGCAGGTTGTGCGCCTTCTCGAAACCCGCCTTGCGCAGCGTGCGCACGGCCATGCCCGAGCGCGACCCCGAGCGGCAGCAGTCCACGATCGGCCGGTCCTTGTATTTCTCGAGCTGGCCGAGCTGGTTCTTGAAACCGTTCAGCGGGATGTTGACCGCGTTGATGATGTGGCCGCCGTTGAACTCCGCCATCGAGCGCACGTCCACCACCACGGCATTCTGGTGGTTGATGAGGTCGGTCGCCTGCACCGGGTCCACTGCGTCCTTGCCGCCCGGGTCGGCGACGACGTGCCACGCCAACCCGGCGAGGAGGGCGAAAAACACCGCGACCAGCCCGACGTGATTGGTTGCGAATTCGACGAGTTGTTCCATCGCTCGATAGCCTGCTGCGAGGACCCGCGCTCGCGCTTGAAAAAAAGTCGACCGGCGGCCGGGCCGGCCACCGCGGCCGCCTTACCACCGGCAGGGCAGCGCCGGGTGTTCAGTGTTCCTGGGTGCAGAAGACCTGGCGCATCATACCGATCAGCTGCAGGGTCCGGTTGTCGCTGACCCGGTAGAAGACGCGATTGGCGTCTTTGCGGGACGTGAGAATACCCTTATCGCGCAGGATCGCAAGGTGCTGTGAGATGTTGCTCTGGGACGTGCCTACCTGCTCGACGATTTCCGGTACGCTGACTTCCTGGTCGCCCAGGGTACAGAGGATCTTCAACCGCAGGGGGTGCGACATGGCCTTGAGCGAGCGGGAGGCCCGCTCGATGTCCTCGTCGCCTTCGAGGAGGTGAATGTCCGCTTCGAATTCGTCGGTGGCGTTGATCATTGCGTTTTCAACCGTCTCCAAAGTGCTGTTCGGCCCAAGGCTGCCGGGCTTTGTTATTAGGCTCTAATACAATAATACACTGGAAACTTAGCGGTTCGGTCCACCCCGTGTGCCGATGGCGCCCCCCGTACCGGTGCGGCTGGCGGGCGTACCGCGAACATGTTTCAATATCGAGCCTTGGCCGGAGGCCGTGTCAGCGGTCGCCGGCGTTCAAATTTTTTCAGTGATTACAAAAGGTTCGGTGTGCCGATCGGGGTACGGCGGCCTGGGATGCGACATGACCAAGCGAGTCCGCCCCGCGGTGCTGGTGATCCTGGACGGCTGGGGTCTGAGCGACAGCGCCGACCACAACGCGATCATGGCGGCGCACACGCCGGTGTGGGACCGGCTGTGGCGGGATCGGCCGCACACGGCGATCAAGACCTCCGGCTCGTCCGTGGGGCTGCCGAGCGGGCAGATGGGCAACTCCGAGGTCGGCCACCTCAACCTCGGTGCCGGCCGCGTCGTCTACCAGGAGTTCACCCGGGTCAGCCGGTCGATCCGCACCGGTTCGTTCTTCAGCAACCGCACGCTGACCGACGCGGTCGACCTTGCCGTGGCGGCGGGGACCGCGGTGCACGTGTTCGGTCTGCTCTCCCCGGGCGGCGTCCACAGCCACGAGGAGCAGATTCACGCCATGGTCCGTCTCGCGGTCGAGCGCGGCGCCCCGGAGGTCTACATGCACGCCTTTCTCGACGGCCGCGACATGCCGCCGAAGAGCGCGGCGGCCTCGCTCCGGGCCATGGACGAGGTATTCGCCGAACTCGGGCGCGGGCGTATCGCCAGTATCATCGGCCGCTACTACGCGATGGATCGCGACCACCGCTGGGAACGCATCGAGAAAGCCTACGACCTGCTGACCCAGGGCATCGCCGCCCAGCGGGCCGCGGACGCCGAGACCGCGCTCGAGCTGGCCTACGCGCGCGGCGAGACCGACGAGTTCGTCGACGCGACCCTGATCCTGCCGCCCGGCGCGGCGCCGGCCGTGGTGCGCGACGGCGACGTCGTCGTCAACATGAACTACCGGTCCGACCGGGCGCGCCAGATTACCCGCCCGTTCATCGAGCCGGACTTCGACGGCTTCGCGCGCAAGGTCGTCCGCGAGCTGGCGGCCTACGTCAGCCTGACCGAGTACAACAAGGAGTTCGGCATCCCGGTCGCCTACCCGCCGGAGCGCCTGGTCAACACCTTCGGCGAGTACATCGCCAACCTCGGGCTGCGCCAGTTCCGCCTGGCGGAGACCGAGAAGTACGCGCACGTGACCTTCTTCTTCAACGGCGGCGTCGAGCAGCCCAACGAGGGCGAGGAACGCCTGCTGATCCCCTCGCCCAAGGTGGCGACCTACGACCTGCAGCCCGAGATGAGCGCGCCGGAGGTGACCCGGCAGCTGGTCGAGGCGATTCGCAGCGACAAGTACGACGCCATCATCTGCAATTACGCCAACGGCGACATGGTTGGCCACACCGGCAACTTCGAGGCCGCCGTGCAGGCGGTGGAGGTGCTCGATGCCTCCCTCGGCCAGGTGGTCGCAGCCATCGGGGAGGTCGGCGGCGAGATGCTGATCACGGCCGATCACGGCAACGCCGAACAGATGATGGATCTCGTGAGCGGACAGGTCCACACCGCCCACACCACCAATCCGGTGCCGCTGATCTACGTGGGGGCGCGGCGCGCCAGCCTGGCGGAGAACGGCGCGCTGTGCGACGTGGCACCGACCCTGCTGCAGATCATGGGCCTGCCGCAGCCGCCGGAGATGACCGGTCGGGGGCTCGTCAACTGGGAGGGGGCGGAAGCCGTCGTCGCCTGATGGCCGGGTTCGCGGCGGCAACTCGACCGCCCGGGTGCCGTGGGCGGAGGGTGCTGATCGGGTGCGCGCTGTGCGTCCCGCTGCTGGCCGCCGCCGCGCCCGCCGACGAGCGCGCGGCACTCGACCGCCTGCGTGAGCGGATCGGAGCCCTGCAGTCGCAGATCCGGGCCACGGCCGGCGAGCAAACCGCCCTGAACACGCAACTCGAGACCGCGGAGCGCCGGATCGGCGACATCGCCCGGCGGCTGCGCGCGCTCGAGGGCGAGCTGGAGACCCAACGGGTGCGCCTCGCCGAGCTGCGCCGCGACGAGGACCGCCAGCGCGAGGCCCTCGCAGGCGAGCGCGAGGCGCTGATCCGCCAGATTCGCTCGGCCTACGCGATGGGTCGCCAGGAGCGACTCAAGATCCTGCTCAATCAGCAGGACCCGGCGCGCGTCAGCCGGCTGCTCACCTACTACGACTACCTCAACCGGGCGCGCGCCCGGCGCATGGCGCACCTCGAGCGCCGGGTCAGCCGCCTGCAGGACACCCGGGCGGCGATCGGCCGCGAGGAGGCGCGCCTGCGCGAGCTGGCGGCGTCGGAACTCGGCGAACAGGAGGAACTCCAACGGCAGCAGGAGGCGCGCAAGCACGTGCTGCGGCGGCTGGCGGCGGATTTGCAAGGTCAGGAGCGGGAACTCGCCGCACTGGAGCGCGACGAGCTGCGTCTGGAAAGGCTGCTCGCTGGCATCGAACAGGCCCTGGCGGACATTCCCGAGCGCAGCCCCTCGGACGAGCGTTTCGAGGGCGGCCGCGGGCGCTTGTCCTGGCCGGCCAGGGGCGTAATCGAGGCCGAGTACGGCGCTCCCCGCGTCGGCGGGCTGCGCTGGGACGGTGTTATCATCGGCGCGGCGGAGGGCGCCGAGGTCCGCGCGGTACACCACGGGCGGGTGGCCTTCGCCGACTGGCTGCGCGGCTTCGGCCTGCTGCTGATCATCGACCATGGCGACGGCTGGATGAGTCTGTACGGGCACAACCAGAGCCTGTTCAAGGAGGTCGGCGACTGGGTCAGGGCCGAGGAGCCGGTGGCGCTGACCGGCTCCAGCGGCGGCCGCGAAACCCCCGGGGTCGACTTCGGCATCCGGCACCAGGGCCAGCCGGTCGACCCGCTGCGCTGGTGCCGGCGCCCCAACGGCAGGCGGGTCGGCTGACGCGCCAACCACAGGTAACCGAGTTATGAAGTCTCCAATCGCTCGCCTCCCGGCCGTCGCCCTCGCGCTGGCGGCCCTGGCCTTCGGACCCGCCGGCCCGGTCGCGGCCGACTCCCCCGACGACGCCGCCACGGAGGCCCCGGCAGCGCTGCCGCTGGAGGACCTTCGGGTCTTCGCCGAGGTCTTCGGGCGGATCAAGAACGACTACGTCGAGGCCGTCGACGACAAGGAACTGCTGCGCTACGCCATTCGGGGCATGCTGGCCGGACTGGACCCGCACTCCTCTTATCTCAGCGAGGACGAATTCAGCGATCTCAGGGTCGGCACCAGCGGCGAGTTCGGCGGGCTGGGGATCGAGGTCGGCATGGAGGACGGCTTCGTCAAGGTCATCGCGCCGATCGACGATACGCCGGCGCAGCGCGCCGGGATTCGTGCGGGCGACGTGATCACGCGCCTGGACGGCAAGCCGGTCAAAGGCATAGGGCTCGACGAGGCGGTCAAGCTGATGCGCGGCAAGCCGGGCACGGACATCGAACTCACCATCGTGCGCGAAGGCGTGGAAAAGGCGCTCGAGATCACCGTGACGCGCGCCGTCATCAAGGTGGAGAGCGTCAAGCAGCGCATGCTCGAGCCCGGTTTCGGCTACTTGCGCATCTCGCATTTCCAGGCGCGTACGCCCGAAGACGTGTTGCGCTCCCTGAGCAAATTGAAAAAGGAGGCCGGTGGACGCCTCTCCGGGCTGGTCGTGGACCTGCGCAACAACCCCGGCGGCGTGCTCAACGCCGCGGTCGCGATCAGCGACGCCTTTCTCACCGAGGGCACGATCGTGTACACCGAGGGCCGGGTACAGGACTCGCAGCTAAAGTTTGCGGCCGCCCCGGACGATGTCATTGAAGGCGCGCCCATCGTGGTGCTGGTGAACGGTGGTTCGGCATCGGCCTCGGAGATCGTTGCCGGCGCCCTGCAGGACCACATGCGTGCGGTGATCATGGGGCGGGAGACATTCGGCAAAGGTTCCGTGCAGACCATCATTCCGATCTACTGCCCGACATCCTGCTCGACAGCGTGACGGTCAACGCCCAGGCCGAGGGCGACGGCGCTGCGGTCAAGGAGTCCGACCTGGCCGGCCACCTGGGGAACCCGAACGGCTCGCCGAAGAAGACCCGGCAGGAAAAGAAGGAGCGGCTGGTGGAAAAGGACTATGAACTGAGCGAGGCACTGAACCTGCTCAAGGGACTCGCGATCCTCGCGCCTTCGGGCGGGCGGGGCTGAGGCCGGGTGCGGGCGCTCGGCCTCGCTCTGCTGCTGTGCGCGTGTCACGGCGCGGCGTCGGCCGCGCGGCAACCGGCGATCGGGCTGATCATCGACGACATGGGTTACGACCTGGTGCACGGGCGCCAGGCGCTGGCGCTGACCGGCCCGTTGACCTACGCCTTCATCCCTGGCACCCCCCGTACGCCGGTGCTGGCGCGCGAGGCCCATGCGCGCGGCAAGGAGATCATGGTGCACCTGCCGATGGAGGCCGACAACGGCCGGCTGCTCGACGTCGGCGGGCTGAAGCGCGCCATGTCCGGCCGTGAACTAAGGGCCGCCGTCGCGGCCGGCGTGGCCGGGGTCCCCCACGCGGTCGGTGTCAACAACCACATGGGCAGCCTGCTGACCCGCGACGCCGGCGCGATGGAACCGGTGATGGCCGCGCTGGCGGCCGGCCCGTACTACTTCGTCGACAGCCGCACCTCGCCCGACTCGGTCGCCGAACGCGTCGCGCTCGACTACGGCTTGCCGGCGACCCGCCGCGACGTGTTTCTCGACAACGAGCGCGACGAAGCCTACATCGAGGCGCAGTGGGAGCGGCTGATCCGCAAGGCCGTCGAGCAGGGCAGCGCGGTGGGCATCGCCCACCCGTACCCGGAGACCCTGGCGGTGCTGCGCCGCTGCCTCCCCAAGCTCGCCGAACGCGGCGTCGGCCTGCTGCCGATCTCGCGCATCATCGAACGTCAACAGAGACTCCCGCTATGGCACGCATCCTCATTCCCCTCGCCGAGGGTTGCGAAGAACTCGAAGCCGTAACCATCATCGACCTGCTGCGCCGCGCCCGCTTCGAGGTGGTGGTGGCCGGTCTGCGCGACGGTCCGGTGAAGGCCAGCCGGGGCGTGGTCCTGCTGCCCGATACCACGCTGGACGCCGTGCTCGGCGATCACTTCGACATGATCGTGCTGCCGGGCGGCATGCCCGGCGCGGATCACCTCGACCAGGACCCGCGGATCCACCAGCTGCTGCAGCGCATGGCCGAGGAAGGCAAGATCACCGCCGCGATCTGTGCGGCGCCCAAGGTGCTCGCCAACGCCGGCCTGCTGGACGGCAAGCGCGCGACCTCGTTTCCCGGGTTCATCGACGGCATGGGCCTGCCGGCCACCCGGGTGCTGGCGGAGCCGGTGGTGGTCGACGGCCGGGTGGTCACGTCGCGCGGGCCCGGCACGGCGATGGATTTCGCCCTGACCCTGATCGAGCAACTGGCCGGCCCCGACGTCCGGGCGCAGGTCGAGGCCCCCCTGCAACGGCCACACTGAGGCATCACCATGCGTCGCTTCCTCATCGTCCTAGCGCTCCTGGCGGTCGTCGCCGGCGGCCTGTACGGCCTGACCAAAGGCTTCATGTACTACCGTGTCAAGTCCACCCTGGACGACCTGGCAGAGCAGACGCGGCTGCAGGGCGACCTGTCCTACGGCAGCATCGAGACCTGGATTACCGGCCGGGTGGCGGTGCACGACCTGGCGTTCGACCCGGCGGGTGTGGACGGCGCAGTCAAGGCGGCCATGGTCACGGTGACCGGCCCCGACGCCCTGTTCTTCGTGCGTCCCGAGGAGTTGCTCGGCGACGAGCGCCGCCAGCCGATGCCGCCGCGCCTGCACCTCAGCGCCGCGGGCGTGGAGGTGCCGCTCGGGATGGCCGGGGCGGGCGCCACCGAGGCGCAACTGGACGGCTGCCGGGGGCAGCCTACCGCCGACCCCGAGTTGCTGGCCGCGTTGGGCCTGGAGCGGATCGCCATGGACGTCGACATGGGCTGGGACTACGACGCGCCGGCCCAGCGACTCGACGCCAGCTTCGATGTCGGGCTCGCCGGCGTGCAGTCGGTCACCGGTGAGGTCAGCCTGGCCGACGTCGCCCCCGACGCCTTCGAGGGCACCGCCGCCACCATGCCGCAGCTGCGCGGCTTCGACCTCACTTTCCGCTTCGAGCCGACGTTCGGCGAGCGCTACCTCGCGCTGTGCGCGCGGCGCCGCGGCGTCGCGCCGGAGGCGTTCCGGCGCGAGCTCATCGGCGAGCAGGTCGCTGCCGTCGAGGCGGCCGGCATCCGCCTGGGCCCCGGCCTGCGCCTCGCGCTCGACCGCTTCTACACCGAGTGGGGCGAGGTCCGACTGACGGCCTGGCCCGGCCAACCGCTCGGCATGCTGAGTCTGATGTTCCTGCCGCCGGAGCGCCTGACCGACACCCTGGGCCTCACCCTGCGGGTGAACGACGCGGTGATTCCGGACCTGAGCCTGACGGTCGCCGGGAGCGAGGAGGGCGCGCCTGGCGCCGCCCTGGCAACCCTGTTCGGGCAGGCGCCGCCCAAGCAGGCCAAGCAGGTCGTGCGCAAGCGTTACGAGACCCGCTGGGTCGAGGTCCGGCCCGGCGGGCTGGTTGCCTATCTCGACCGCGACGTGCGCCTGCACTCGGCCGAGCAGCCGCCGCGCGAAGGCCGGCTGGTCGGGATCAGCGACGGTGTGGCCGAGGTGCAGCAACTCATCCATGGCGGCAAGTTCACCGCCTACCTGCCCGTCGCGGAGGTGACGCGCGCTGAGGTCGAGGTGCGGCGCGAGATCAAGCAGCCGCTCAGCGGCGAAACAGCGCCAGCCCGAGCAGAATGAGGCCGGAGCCGCCGCTCGCGGCCGCGATCAGCGCGCCCGTCGTCGGCGACAGCGGTGCGCCGTCCAGACCGAGCAGCAGGCTCGCGCTGAGCAGCAGGGCGCCGCCGGCGACGGTCATCCGCGTGCGCCGTTGGCCGTTCGCCAACTCCTCGCGCAGGCGCCGCAGTTCCGGCGACGACCACTGCAGTTCGAGCTTGCCCTCGGCCGCGTCGCGCAGCACCCGATAGGCCAGGTGAGGGATCTCCGGCAGCTCCTCCGAGAGCTGCGGCAGGGCGGCCTGGATGCGCCGGGCGAAGGACCTGACGCCGACCTGTTCCGACATCCAGCGTTCCATGAAGGGTTTGGCGGTCGTCCACAGGTCGAGTTCGGGGTAGAGCAGGCGGCCGAGGCCCTCGATGTTGAGCAGGGTCTTCTGCAGCAGCACCAGCTGCGGCTGCACTTCCATGTCGAAACGCCGTGCCACCTGGAACAGCCGCAGCAGAAAGTGGCCGAACGAGATCTCGCTGATCGGCTTTTCCCAGATCGGCTCCGAGACGGTGCGGATCGCCGACTCGAATTCCTCCACCCGGGTGTCGGCCGGGACCCAGCCCGACTCGACGTGCAGCTCGGCCACGCGGCGGTAGTCGCGGTGGAAGAAGGCCAGCAGGTTTTCCGCCAGGTAGCGCTGGTCCGCGGCCGTCAGGGTCCCCAGGATGCCGAAGTCGACGCCGATGTAGCGGCCGTCGGGGGCGACGAAGATGTTCCCCGGATGCATGTCGGCGTGAAAGAAGTTGTCGCGGAACACCTGGGTGAAGAAGATCTCCACGCCGCGTTCGCCGAGCATCTTCATGCTGACGCCGCGGCGGCGCAGGGTCTCGACCTCGTCGACCGGGATGCCGTAGATGCGCTCCATGACCATGACGTTGGCGCGGCACAGGTCCCAGTGCACCTCGGGCACGTACAGTTTGTCGCTGCCCATGAAATTGCGCCGCAGCTGCGCGGCGTTGGCCGCCTCGCGCAGTAGGTCGAGTTCGTCGAAAATGGTCTTCTCGTATTCCTCGACCACCTCCACCGGGCGCAGCCGGCGCGCCTCGTGCGAGTACTTCTGAGCCAACCGGGCGATGGTGAACAGCAGGTCGACGTCGCGCCGGATGGTGCGGGCGATACCGGGACGCACCACCTTGACCACCACCTCCCGGCCGTCGCGCAGGCGTGCGGCGTGCACCTGCGCGATGGACGCCGAGGCCAGGGGTTGTTCGTCGAAGGCGGCGAACAGTTCGGTCACCGGATGCCCGAGTGCCTTCTCCACAATGGCCCTGGCCTGGGCTCCCGGAAACGGCGGTACTTCGTCCTGCAGCCGGGCCAATTCGATGGCAATGTCGTCCGGCAGCAGATCGCGCCGGGTCGATATGATCTGGCCGAACTTGACGTAGATCGGGCCGAGGTCCTCGAGGGCCCGGCGCACGCGCACGCCGTAGCCCGGCCGGCGCCCGCGGTCGACCCAGTAGAATGGCGACAGAAAGCGAAAGAAGCGGATGGGTCGAAACAGGTGTGCGGCCAGGATAACCTCGTCCAGGCCGTGGCGCAGCAGTACCCAGGTGATGTTGACGACGCGCAGCGCCTCGCGGACCGGGAGCATCAGCCCGTCCCGGTACGGCGTCGTGCGACCAGTCGCTCGATGCGCGCGGCGAGGCGTTCGGCGTCGTCGCGCAGGTGGTCCACGTCCGCCGCCCAGGCCTCGACTTCGGCGCGCGCGGGCAACAGCCTCGCCTCCTCGGTCAGGTACTCGCCCAGGTTGCGCTCCATGGCCTGCCGGCGCTGGCCCAGGTAGTCGCGCGAGCGCCGCGCCGCCCGCCCGACCTGGTGGGCGATCACGTCGCCGGTCAGGCGCGAGAGCTGCTCTTCCCAGTCGACGTCGAGGCCGGCCAGCAGGCGGCCGAAGCGGCGGCCCAGCTCGGTGTCCCCGCGGATGCTGACGCGGCCGGCGAACAGTTCGCGCGCGCCCCCGGCGGCGTCGCCCGCGCGTACCAGGTCGAGCGGGCTGCCGCTCAACAGGCAGTCCGGCTCGCCTTCCCAGCGATCCAGGACCTGCAGCCGACCGGCCTCGTCGGCCACCAGGTACAGGGTGATCTCCAGCCCGCTGAGGTGCAGGCCGACCACGCGGCCGTGCAGTTGGGCGAATCGCGCCGGCGCGTCGGGGTCGAGCGCGACGTAGCGGTTCAGCAGCTGTTCCAGCCCGGCCAGGGCGAGGTTGCCGGCGGTCATGGGCGCGATCCTGACGAGCCTAGAGCTTGTACCCGCGGTGGACGGCCACGATGCCGCCGGTGAGGTTGCTGACGTCGCAGCGTTCGAAGCCGGCCGCCTCCATCATGCCCCGCAGGGTCTCCTGGTCGGGGTGCATGCGGATGGACTCAGCCAGGTAGCGGTAGCTTTCCGCGTCGCGGGCGATCAACTTGCCCATGACCGGCAGCACGCCGAACGAATACGCGTCGTAGAGCTTCTCCAGCGGCTTGCTGGTGGGCTTGGAGAACTC
>JARRQB010000111.1:0-7828 GCA_037382265.1 Gammaproteobacteria bacterium
CGCGGGGCCCGCGCTCGCGGAACCCCTGGCCGCGCTCGGTTTCGCTGCGGCCCCGGCCGGCAGCTACCGGTTCGCCGGGCGCGTGCGGGGACGCCCCGAGCACCGGCTCGCGCTGCAACTCAGCGAGGGCCGCATCGGCGCGACGCGGGTGACGGCGGACGGCGCGCTGGGCACCCGGCCGCGGTTCGACGACGCCAATCTCGCGGTCGCGCTGCGCGGACCGTCGCTGGCGGCGGCCGCCGCCGGCCTGACCGACGTCGCCCTGCCCGACCTGCCGTTCGCGGTCGAGGCACGGCTGCTCGGCGATCTGCGGGCGCCGAGTGTCGGCAACCTGGCCGCCAGCGTGGGCCAGACGCGGCTCGACACCCACGGCCGCACGGGGTGGCCGCCGGGCTTCGCGGACACCGACCTGCGCTTTCTGCTGCAGATCGCCGACCCTGCGGAACTCGCCCCGGCGCTCGCGGACAGCGCCTGGCGGGGCCGCCCGCTGCGGGTGCGCGGCGTACTGCGCCGCAGCGGCAACGGCTTCGCGCTGCGCGACGGCGCGCTTGAGAGCGAGGGCCTGCACGCCGATTTCAGCGCCGGGCTGCCCGCCGGCCCGGGGCTGGCTGGCCTGAGCGTCGAGCTGACTGCGGCGGGACCGGACCTCGGTCTGCTGCTCCCGGGGTCGACTCACGATCGCCTGGCCGAACTGCCCTTCCGGGCCGAGGCGGTCGTGCACGCCGGCGCGCCGGAGCCGGACGTCACACTCAGCGCCGACGGTGGGGTCTGGCAGGCCCTGGCCGCGGGTCTGCACGGCCGGGCGCTCCTAAGGGGCGGCCCGGGCCGCGTCTGGAACCCGGGCATGCAGCGGGCGCCGGGCAGTTTCCCGTCGCGGCTGATCGCCAAGCTGATCCCGTTCGCGCCTGAGCCCTACACGCTGGTCGAATGCGGCGCCGTCGCAGTCGGGGCCGCAGACGGCGTCGTTCGGCTCGATCCCGGCCTGGTGCTACGCACGCCGGAGGTCGACGTGACCCTGACGGGCAGTATCGACCTGAACAGCGAGTCCATCGACCTACAGGCCAGCAACGCCGTGCGCCAGGGCATCGACCCGAGTGCCGCCGGTCTGGTCGAACGGTTGGTGGAGGTCGGCGGCACCCTCGGCGAACCGCGCATCGTCCTCGACGCGCCCAAGGCGCTGGCGTCCGGCAGCGCCGCTGGCACCGTCGGCCGGCCGACGCCGGTCGCGCGCGAGCTGCTCGACCGGGTGGCGGCCGCTGCGGCCAACCCCTGCACGGCGGTCGGCGAGAGCGTAGAGACTGACGGAATCGAACCCCTCGGCGAGACGTCGCCGCCGGGCGCGGCCCTGTAGCGCCACCCCGCATCAGGCGCCTGCGGTCACCGCTCCCCGGGCCTGTCCGACGCGCCTCGACCCTGCCGGTGCAGCCGGACGTCGAGCGGTTGGCTGGTGTCGAGATGCACGTCGCGCTGCGGAAACGGAATGGTGATGCCGGCGGCGTCGAATTTTGGCATGACGGTACGGTTGACCTCGCTGGTCACCTTCAACCGGTGTTCGAGCGACTCCAGGTACAGGCGCAGGGTGAGATCGAGCGAGCTGTCGCCGAAGGCGTCGAAGGTCACCACGGGCGGCGGGTCCTTGAGCACGAGTTCGTCCGACCCTGATCACGATGCGGGTCACGTTGTCGGACAGCGACCAGTTGAGCAGGCGGCCGGTAATGAACTCCTTGTTCGGCACCAGCAGCTCCTTGCGATCCCAGTTGCGGATAGTGGTGGCGCGGATCTGGATGCGCGTGACCACCCCGTCGGTATCGCCGACGGTCACCCAGTCGCCCACCCGGATCGGCCGTTCGAACAGGATGATCAGGCCGCTGATGAAATTGGCGACGATCTCCTGCAGGCCGAAGCCGATGCCCACCCCCAGCGCGGCGACCAACCACTGCAGCTGCGACCAGTTGGCACCGATGATGTTGAAGGCCCAGATGGCGCCGGCCGCGGCGATGACGTAGCCCATCAAGGTGGTGAAGGCGTAGCGCGACCCTGGGCTGACGGCGAAGCGCGGCAGCACCACGACCTCGAAGAAGGTCGGCATGCTCCTGGCGAGGACTACCGTGGCGACGACCACCACCAGCGCGAGCACGACGTCCTGCAGGGTGATGGGTTGCGCGACGTCCTGGCCGTCGAGGGTCACGGTGTGTTGCCAGAGTTCGATCCGCTCCAGGATGCCGAAGGCCGGCAGCACGGACGACCAGATGGCATAGAGCCCCAAGACCAGGGCGATCGACATGCCGAGGTTGAGCAGCTTGCGCGTCTCCACGTCCAACGCCGCCAGGTCGACTCGCGGCTCCTCGACGTCACCCCGCAGGTCCTCCAGCGCGCTGCGTGCCCCGTCGGCCTCTGCCGCCTTCCTGGCCGCCGCGCGGCGTTCGAGCGCCGTCTGGTAGGCCAGTCGACGCCGAGTCACCAACAGCCAGCGCGCGGCCAGCGCATGGACCACCACGAGGGTGAACATGAACCACATGGTAGAGATCAGGCGGCTGGTCAACATCCCGGCGGCAAACAGGTACCCCATGGCGGCGTAGACCGCGAGGACCAGTGGCAGCAGGAACGAGGTCGGAAACCAGACCATACGAAGCTTGACGATCAGGCTGGAGGGGTTGCGCTGGACGTAGCGCTGCAGCACCGGACCCGCCGGGTGCATGACCCGGTAGAAGAAGACCGCGAGGGCGATCTCGATGACGACGAACACCAGGATCGAGGCGATGCCGACCAGGTGGAAGTAGTTGAACAGGGTGACCGAGAGAAAGGCAGCCGGCACCAGCACCGTCATCAGCTCCAGCAGCCGACGCCGCAAGTACTGGATGCTCGTCGCCGGCCAGCGGAAGTGCACCGCCGCCAAGCCGCTGCGGTGACACAGGGCGCGGAAGAACTCGATGAAGAAGATCTGCGCGGGCAGCCAGCTCAGACCCTGGCCCACCGCCTTGGTGAACTCGGTCGCCTGGTCGCTGAGCCGAAGTTCGTAACCCAAGGTCAGGGCAAGGATCGGCCAGGGCAGTGCGGCCAGCACGGTCAGGGCCAGCGCCTGCACCGTGTAGAGGATGCTGTCGGTGGTCGGGCTGCCGAGGTGCTCGCCGGTCTCGGCCAGGGCACGCAGGATGCGCCGGCGCCGCGACAACAGAAAGGCGAACAAGGCCATTGGCAGCAACCAGGTCGGGTTGTCGAGCGTCTCCCGCACCAGGGTCGCCCAGACGTCGAACCAGTTGGCAGGCGACAGCAGCTTCCCGGCCTGTTCGGGCAGCGAGCCCAGCATTTTCCGGTCGATTGGGGCCGTACTGCGGATCCACAGCAAGCGCTCCGCCAGGAAGTCGTCGTAGCGGGTCACGACATCGATCAGCTGCTGCTGATTGAACTCCAGCTCGCTCAGCGCCCGCACGTAGGTGTCCTGTCCGGCAATCGCCTTGTCGAGCAGTTCCAGCCGCTGGCGCAGCGACTCCCGGAGCTCGGGGCGCAGGCCGGGGCCGACGTCGGCGGCTTGCGCCAGCAGGCGGTCCACGGTGTCGTCCAGCGGCTTCAGTTGGTCGCGTTCGTCGCGGTCGCGAATCTGCCGCAGGCTGGCGTCGGCGATCAACTGTTCGCGTTCCGTCGCCCCCCGGTGCAGGTCGCGCAGGTTTGGCAGCGAGCGGCGGCGCTCGCGCAACGCCTGGCCGAGCGCCTGACTGAGTCCGGCCAGTTCGATCTTCTGCTTGGTGCTTTGGAAGTCGCTTTCGAGGCGCTTGACCTCCGCCGCCGCGGCGTTCGACTTGGCGGTCACGCGCTCTAGCGACTGTGCGGTGTCGCGCAGCTGCGCCCCGAGCTCGGCGTTGCGCTCGGCCGCGGCCTCGAGCAACGGGTGCTTGCCGGCCGCCTGCTGCTGCGCCTGTTCGGCCTGCGCACTCGCGGCCTCGGCCTCGGCCAGGCGGCGCCGGTTGATCAACTCCTCGAACGCCTGCACGCGGGCGCGCTGCACCTCCAGCTGCGCCAGCAGGGCGTCGCGCTGCGCGGTGCGCAGCTCGGCGCGGATCGGCGCGGTCACGATCAACTGGTTGAGCATGCGCAGCTCGGCGTTTAGGGCGGTGACGCGGGCACCGCGCAGGGCAGCCCGGGCGCGGGTCAGCGACGCGGCTTCGCCCGGCGGCGGCGCTGCCTGGGCGGCCGCATCGAGGTCGTCCAACTCGCGCTGGACCTCGGTGATGCGTGCGCGGGCGGTGGCCGGACCGTTGGTCGCCGCTTCGACCCGTTTGCTCAAGTCCGCGAGCTTGGTGTCCTCGAGGCCGAGCGCCGACTGCTCCTGCAGCAACTGTTGTTCCAGATCCGCCAGCGGTTGGCCCACGCGGTCCGCGAGGTCAACGGCCGAGGTCGGCGGCGGCGCCTCGGCTGCCGCGCGCAGCGCCTTGAGCCGGTCGGGCGCGCCCTGGGCCACCGCGGCATACTCGTCCGCCGTCGCGGCGTAACGCTCGGCGTCGGCCAGGGCGTCCAAGGCCCGGCGATAGCGCTCGAGCACCTGGGTCTTGAGTTCACCGGACACGTCGCCGGCTTCCTCCAGGCGTTTGATCCGGGCCTCGATCGCGGCCCGCGACGCGTCCGCCTCGCCGCCGGACGGCGGCTCTTGGGCCACGGCGGGCACCAGCGCAAAGCACAGCAGCAGAACCGCCAGACTTTGCAGGGCTGAACGGGGAGGCCGGCTAACCTTCGACATGGCATGATGCCCAACGGGGCTATCGTCTGGTTGATAATCGCAACACTGTTCCGGAGACGTCAGATGGGCAACGTCAGACAGGAATCTCGCGCGTTGCGGTGGCTCGGGCTGATTGTAGGCGTTCTCGCGCTCGCCGGCTGCAGTGCCACCCGCCTGTTCTACAGCCACCTCGACTGGCTCGCCTTCCAGGCCCTGGACGAACGCTTCGGTGTCCGCACCGACCAGGCCGACTGGGTGGAGCATCGGCTGGACGTGCTGCACCGCTGGCACCGCCAGACCCAACTACCGGCCTACCGCGAGACCCTGGATGCCCTGTCGGCGCGCTTCGCCGACGGCCTGACGGCGACCGACCTGCACTGGCTGGAGGCGCGCATCGAGCGCCATCGCCGCGCCCTAGTCGAACGCATCGTGCCCGAGCTGGCCGTTTTCATGGCCGATCTCGACGCCGCTCAGCGCGAGCGCTACGCCGCTGTGACCGAAGAACAACTCGCGGAGGCCGCCGAACCCCTGGCGCTCGAGCCCAAGGCACGGGTCGCCGAGCGGCTGGAGCAGTTCGTCGAGCGCATCGAACCGTGGACCGGCGACCTCACGCGCGCGCAACGCCGCGGGCTGGAAGGCGACGTGGCGCGCCAGCCCGATCTGTTGGCGCCCTGGCTGGATCAGCGCCGCCAACGCCGCGACGCCCTGTTGGACCTGCTTGCGCGACAGCCCGAACCGGCGCAGATCGAGAACCTGCTGTTCGGCTGGTGGCGAGACCTCGACCGCGCCTACCCCCCCGACTACGTGATCGCCCGGCATGCCGCGCGTGATCAGCTGTTCGAGCTGCTGGTGCGCCTGGACGACCGGCTGTCCGACGAGCAGCGCGAGCGGGTACAGGCCAAGCTGAACGACTACCGCGAGACCATCGAGACGGTCATCGCGGCGCGTTGAGGAACAGCTCGGCGTGCCGGACGAACCTCGCGGTTCGGCGGTTGCCGCGCGACCTCACATCACCAGATTGAGCATGACGATCAGCACCACCAGGAACAGCACGGTCATGATGCCGCCGGCACGCATGAAGTCGGGCACCCGGTAGCCGCCCGGCCCCATGATCAGGGCATTGACCTGGTGGGTGGGAATCAGGAACGAGTTGGACGTGGCGAGCGCGACCGTCAGCGCGAACAGCGCCGGGTTGGCGTCGACGCCGATGGCGATGTTGACCGCGAGCGGGACCAGCAGCACCGTGGCGCCGACGTTCGACATCACCAGCGTGAAGAAGGTCGCCAGCACGGCGATGGCCGACTGGATGACCCACACCGGCATGTCGCCCACCACGGTGAGCGTCTGCTCGGCAATCCAGCGGGCGGTGCCGCTGGTTTCGACCGCCAGCCCGAGGGGAATCAGCGAGGCGAGCAGAAACACCGTCTTCCAGCTGACGGCGCGGTAGGCCTCGTCGATGGTGAGCACCCCGGCCAGCACCATGCCGACGGCGCCGGTCAGCAGCGACACCGACAGGCGCAGGTCGCTGAACAGCACCAGCGACAGGGCGATGGCGAAGAACAGCCCCGCCCAGGCGAGCTTGTGCGGGCGCAGGTCCTCGTGCGGGTACTCGGTGGTCACCACGACGAAGTCGGGGTCCTTCTCCAGCCGCGCCAGGGCATCCCAGGCGGTGTAGCCCACGAGGGTGTCGCCGGCCTGGAAAGGCACGTCGCGGATGCCCTCGCCCTCGCGCCGCGTCTCGCCCTGGCGGTGCATCGCCACCATGGCGAAGCCGTAGGCCTTGCGCAGCCAGATGTCGCGCGCCGACTTGCCGATGATCCGCGACCCGGGCGGGATGACCACCTCGGCGATGCCGGACTTGGTCGCCGACAGGGCTTCGGCGAACTCGCGCAGATCCCGGTGTTGGCGCAGCCCGTACCGCGCGACGAAGGCCGCGAGATCGTCTGGCGAGGAAAGGATGGCCAGCGAGCAGCCGCCCTCGATGCCGACGTCGCGCGCCAGCGACCCCGGACCGATGCGCGGCTTTTCGCCGGCGCGCGCAACGGCGACGACGCGTATCTTCTCGTCGTGCTCGACGACGTCGAGCACGACGCTATGCCGATCGGCGTCACGGAGAACAGCGACCAGGTGTCCATCTGCTGCTCGGCCGGCAGGGCCTGATTGGAAGTCAGGATGAGGTCGTTCAGCAGGATCAACGGGCTTGAACCGACCATGGTGACGGTGCCGCCGAGGATCGCGCAGAAACCCATGGGCATCAGCAGGCGCGACATCGGCAGACCGGAGCGGGCGCTGATCCGGCTGACCACGGGCAGGAACAGCGCGGCGGCGCCGACGTTCTGCATGAACGAGGAGATGAAGCCGACGGTCCCCGAGATGATCGGGATGATGCGGCTCTCGGTCTTGCCGCCGACCTTGAGGATGAACCCCGCCACCTGCGACATCAGCCCGGTCTTGTCGAGGCCCGCGCCGATGATCATGACCGCAATGATCGAGATCACCGCGTTCGAGGCGAAGCCGTCGAACAACTGCAGGTTGTCGACCAGCCCCTGCTCGAGCCCCATGTAGGGCGCGAAGATCTCGCTCAGGCCCAGCAGCACCATGATGGTCACCGCCGCGACGTCGACGCCGACTACCTCGAAGGCGAACAGATAGATGGTCACCAGCAGGATGGCCGTCACCCAGGCCACCTCGGTGCTCGGCACCACCGTCGTGAGGTACAGGGCCGCCAGGTAAAAGACGACGCCCGCGATGACGCGTTTGCGGAATACGGGGTCTGCGAAGAGCTCGAACATGGACAAAAACAGTGGCAGCTGTAAGGGAAAGGCGCGCATTGTAGCCGTTTTCCGGGGTTTGCTGCAGCCGGACGGGCGGAAAGCTGCTTGGGCCGTCCCCGGTCTTGTTGCACACTAACGCCCATGCTCGACACCCTGCCCCACCTCCAACCGTCGGACTTCCCCGCCCTGCGCCGGCGCGCCACCGACACCCTGCAGGTCAACCTCGGTTACCGCTGCAATCAGCGCTGCCTGCAGGGTGTCGGTGGCGCGCCGGCGCAGGGCCGGAAAGTCCGACGGTTGGAGGTGGGGCAGGGTGTCGAGCATGGGCGTTAGTGTGCAACAA
>JARRQB010000112.1:0-5734 GCA_037382265.1 Gammaproteobacteria bacterium
CCCCGATGCTGCCCAACCCTAGCACCGCGGTACCGTTGGAGATCACCGCCACCAGGTTGGCGCGCGTGGTGTACCTGGCCGCGGCCAGCGGGTCGGCCTCGATCTCCCTGCAGGCGAAGGCCACGCCGGGCGAGTAGGCGAGGGCGAGGTCGCGTTGGTTGGCGAGCGGCTTGGTGGCTTTGATCTCCAGCTTGCCGGGCGTCGGGTAGCGGTGATAATCGAGGGCGTTTTGTTTAAGTTCGTCGGACACGTCGGCGGCCTCTGTCTGGTTCGTTAGGATCCTGGTCAACGCGGCATGCGGTCGGGTTGCCCCCTCTGAAAGCTCGATGGTGCCGACCACCCACCATGGCAGTCGAAACCCCGAACCCGCTCAGTCGAAACGCATGGAAAAGTCCACGGCCTTGAGGTCCTTGGTGATGGCGCCGACGGAGATGTCGTCCACGCCGGTCTCGGCTATCGCCCGTACGCTGTCGAGGTTGACGCCGCCGGAGGCCTCCAGACGCGCGCGACCGGCGGTGAAAGCGACTGCGGCGCGCAACGCTTCCAGGGGAAAATTGTCGAGCAGGATGCGTGCGGCGCCGGCCTGCAGGGCCTCGCGCAATTGCTCCAGGTCCTCGACCTCGATTTCGACGGGCACGCCGTCGGCGGCAGCCGCCGCGCGCTGCAACGCCGCCGACACCGAGCCCGCGGCGCGGATGTGGTTCTCCTTGATCAGGATGGCGTCGTACAGGCCGAGCCGGTGGTTGGTCGCCCCGCCGCTGACCGCAGCATACTTCTGCGCCAGGCGCAGCCCCGGCAGCGTCTTGCGGGTATCGAGGATGCGCGCTCCGGTGCCGGCCACCGCCGCGACGTAACGCGCCGCCAGGCTCGCGGTACCGGACAGGGTCTGGAGAAAGTTGAGCGCCGTGCGCTCGCCCGTCAGCAGTCCGCGGGCCGGGCCGTCGAGCACGCAGACCCGCTCGCCGGGCGTCAGCCGGTCGCCGTCGCGGTGATCCCAGCGGATGGCGATCGCAGGTTCGACCTGGCGGAAGACCTCGGCGACCCACAGGACACCGCACAGTACCGCGGACTCGCGGCAGAGGATCCGCGCCGTGCCCCGCGCCTGGGCCTCGATCATGCCGGCCGTGCGGTCGCCGTTGCCGACGTCCTCGGCCAGGGCGACCTGGACCTGGGTGGCGATGTACTTGTCCGCCAGACGCATCTCCGCCGTCATCCGCGATGGTCTTCCCAATGACAACGCCGGCTGGCGCCGGCGTTTATTCTACGCGGACTCGGGCGTGCCGTGGGTCAGGCCGGCGCCGGCGTGGTCCCCGCGCCGGAGTTCCTGCGCAGCGCGTCGACCATGGCGTTGAGGGCGCGATCCATCAGCGGGGTGTTGACGTTTTCCAGCACGTCGGCCTTGCCGACGCGGAAACGCTCGGCGATCCCGGCGGCAGTCAGCTCGGCGATCTTGGTCCCCTTGCGGCTGACCAACACGTAGGTACCGGTCACCTCGCTCTTCCAGGCCAGCTTACCGCGCAAGCTGCGCTCGTCCTCGTCGACCCACTCGATCCACTGGCCGACCGCCAGGCTGCGCACCAAGGCGTCGAACTCGTCCGGGGCCGGCTCGCCTTCCCCGGGCTCGCCGGCGGCAATGACCTCCGCGGCAGCCTCGTCCAGCGGGCTGGATTTGGGGATCTCGACGCCCTCCACGGGCGTACCGCGCAACGCCGCGATGTGGCATACCTGCAGTGCTTTGAACAGCTGCGCCGCCTTGTGCTGGTCGAAGGAGATATTGGTCAGGCCGTCTCGGACCGAGCTGAGCAGGTCCGGGATGACCTTGAGCAGACGCTGGCGCTGCGCCTGATCGGGCTTGGGTGTAACGCTCCAGATCAGCTGTTCGGCGACGTCGAGCGCCGAGCGCCAGGCGTCGCTGTCCTCGCCCTCGCGCAGCAGAGCGAGCAGTAATACGTCCTTCCAGCCCTCGAGCAGCAGCTCACGCACGGCCTCCGGAACGGCGCCCGCCGCGACCAGCCGGTCGTTGAGTTCGCGCTGCACGCGATCGCGCGCAAGCTTGAGCTGTTCCTGGCCCCGATTGACCTGCGTGATCCGCTCCTCGGCGACTTGGGCGCCACGCGCCTCGCGCTCGAGGTACTCGTCGAAGTCGCGGCTGATCTCCGCGAACACCGCCGGGTCGTCGACGAACTCGTTCAACACGCGGTTGACGATGGCCTCGACCCGCGCGTAGAGCGTGTTGCCGGAGCGGTTGCCGTCGTCCACCCAGCCTACCGCGGCCCGCGCCAGATCGTTCAGCAGGCGCCTGGCGGGATGGTTCTTGGCCGCAAAGAAGTTGCGGTCGACGATCGCGACCTTGAGCATGGGGATCTGCAGGCGGCTGAGCAGCGCCTTCATCGCGTCCGGCAGATTGCGGTCGTCCAGGATGAACTCGAACAGCATCGAGATCACGTCGATAACGTCTTGTTCGTCTTGACCGAAACGACGTTTCGCCTCTCCGCCACTGCCGATGCCGAGCGTGGTCGCCAGGCGCACGCGCACCGCCTGCTGGGCGGCCTGCGCCTCTTCGAAGCTGGTCGTCGGCGCCGCACTCCTGAACGATTCCTGGAGGTCGCTGAGCACACCGATCACCTCGGTCGCGGGCACGACCGGCAGGTCGGCAGCCGGCTGTCCGCCCTCTTCCGAGCGCTGCGTCGCCAGCAGGCCGCGCAGCACGTTCAGGACCTCGCTGCGCGCTGGCGTGCCGCCGCCCCAGCCGGCGCCGCCGGGCCCGCCCCCTGGAGCGGTCGCGCCGGCAGGCTCCTGGGTTTCGGCCGCCGCCGGGTCGCGGGCGCGCTGTACCGACGGGGCCACCGGGTTCTTGGGTGTGCGGTGCGTGATCTTCGGCAGGATGTCGGCCTTGATCAGCAGGTCGTTCAGATCGTCGTACAGGCCGCCCACGTAATCCATCACGTGGCGTTCGAACAGCTTGAAGATCACCAGTTCGACCGACACATCGCCGCCCCACAGGGACAAGGCGTGCCGGAAATGCGCCGTCAGCTCGGCGGGCCCGACCGGGTTGACCGTGTCGTCCACCTCGTCGACGCCTGCCAACAGGGCGAAGCGCTGGTTCAGGGCGTAGAGCTCGCGGTGGAAACGATTCTGGGCCTTGGAGACGATGGCGGTGACCGCCAGGTCCTGCTCCAGCTCGGCCTCGTCGACCAGCGAGAGTTCGGCACTCTCCAGGGGCGAAGCGAACTCCTGATCGCCACCGGCGTGGCGCCAGAACTTGTCGTAGGTCTCGAGCGCCCGGTTGAGGTAGGCCGGCTCGATCTTGCCCCGCAGTTTGCGCAACTCGCGCATCGCCGCGAAATAGCGGCTGTGCAGGGAGTCGTTGCTGGATTTGTCGGCAAGCGCGTAGAGGTCGTCGTCGAGGTTCTCGAACAGGTCCTGCAACAGGTGCGGCAGCGTTTCCGCGACCACGCCCCGACACTGTGCGATCAGGCCTTTCACGCGGCCGCCCGAGACGCGCCGTCGCGCGACCCCGGCGGACTGTCCGAAAGCTATGACGTTGTCGACTGCCATTACCACTACCTCCGTCCCGGGCCGACGTTCGGCATCTGCCCGTGCACGCGCCGCTGCGTGAACCCGGGCCCTCATCGACCGATCGTCCGTTGCTGCGTTAAATCTAGCGGCCCGGAGGGCGCTTGCTTCACGGCATCCACGACGCGCCGTGAGGCAGTTCACACAAAGCGGCCGATCCTGCGAACGCGGTTCCGTTCCGAGCACGGTGCGGGGGCCTCACCCGGAACTCGCGGTTACCGGTCGGCCGGCGGGCCTGGTAGGATTTCGCCGCCATGCCGCGCCAATACGTACCCGTCTTCCGCCATCGCCACGCCGTATCGCACGGCCGGCGGGCCGCTTGGGTCGCCGACGACGGCAACCCTGGTCGCAGGTCGGCGCCGTCACTTCGGGTTAGCGGCCGCGCCGCCGCGCGTTTGAGCGTGTCGCGGGGGGCCGCGTGACGGCTCGCTCCCCCGGCTGGCTGCGGGGCGCGCGGCGCCGCCGCTCGCCCAATCAGGACGAGCGACCCGCGGGCACCGCGGTGGACTTGCTGGTGATCCACAACATCAGCCTGCCGCCGGGGGAGTTCGGCGGCCACTGGATCGAAGACCTGTTCCTCAACCGGCTCGATGCCGGTGCGCACCCCTACTTCGCCGCCATCGCGGACCAGCGGGTCTCCGCGCACGCGTTGATCCGCCGCGACGGCTCCCTGCTCCAGTTCGTCCCGCTCGAACGGCGAGCCTGGCACGCCGGAGCGTCGTGCTTCGGCGGGCGCGAGGCCTGCAACGACTTCTCGGTCGGCATCGAACTCGAGGGCAGCGACGAGACGCCCTTCACCGCTGCGCAATACCGCCGCCTGGCCGAGGTGGCCCGCGAGGTGATGCGCCGCTACCCGGCGATCGCCCCGGAGCGCATCGTCGGCCACAGCGACATCGCCCCGGAGCGGAAGACCGACCCCGGACCCCACTTCGACTGGCCACGTTTTCGCAGGGAGCTTGCCCGGGCATGAGCGGACGCAGACCCACCACCCTAGACATGATTCGCCACGGCGAGCCGGTCGGCGGGCGCAAGTACCGCGGCGGCACGGACGACCCGCTGAGCGAGCTGGGCTGGCGGCAGATGCGGTCGGCGACGGCCACCCCTGAGCCCTGGGAGCTGATCGTGTCCTCGCCGCTGCGCCGCTGCCACGCCTTCGCCCGGGAACTCGGCGAACGTCTGGGACTGACCGTGACGGTCGACGAGCGCATCCGCGAGGTGGGCTTCGGCGCCTGGGAGGGACGCACGGGCGAGGAAATACGCGGCACGGACCCTGCCGCCCTGCAGCGCTTCTACCACGACCCGGTAAACGAGCGCCCGCTCGGCGCCGAGCCCCTGGCGGCATTTCAGGGCAGGGTAGCCGCAGCCGTCGACGCCCTGCTCGACCGCCATGCCGGTCGCCACATACTGCTGGTGACCCACGCCGGCGTGATCCGCGCCGCCATCGCCTACGTTCTGGCGGCGCCGCTCGAGGCCATCTACCGCACCCACGTGGACAACGCCGCCATCACCCGCTTCCGCCAGACCGGCGAGCGGCCGCTGTCGCTGATCTTCCACGGCCGGCGCGGCACGTGACCCGGCGCCGGTTCACGCAGCTCGGCACAGCCGCCTTCGCACTGCTGAGTGCGCTGGCGTCGGCGGAGGTGGCGGTGGTCGACGACACGGGCCGGCAGGTGGTCCTGGCTGCACCCGCCGAGCGCATCGTCACCCTGGCACCCCACGCCACCGACCTGGTGTTCGCCGCCGGCGCCGGCGTCACGCTGATCTGCCCCGCGTCGGTGCCGCGGGGGCGCTTGACCGGGAGCGCCTGCTGCGGCTCGCGCCGGACCTGGTGGTGGCCTGGCACTCGGGCAACCGCGCCTCGGACCTGGCCTGGCTCGAGCGCCAGGCCATTGCCGTGTATCGCACCGAGCCCACCGCGCTGGACGACATCGCCAGCGCACTGCGCCGTCTCGGCGCCCTGGCCGGCACGGCGGCCAAGGCCGAGGCAGCGGCCGCCGAGTGGGAAGGCGCGCTGGCGCGGGCCTGCCGGCCCGGGCAACGGCGACGCGCCCTGGTGGTGCTCTGGGAAGGGCCGCTGATGACTTACGGCGGCAGCCACTGGATCAACGACCTGCTCGCGCGCGCGGGCTACGACAACGTGTTCGCCGGGGTCGCGCGC
>JARRQB010000113.1:0-5315 GCA_037382265.1 Gammaproteobacteria bacterium
AGTCGGACGATTGAGCATGACCGGCTGTGCAGCGAAACCCGCAAGGGGGGAGGCTCACGAGGGGTCCCCGCGGTGCCGCGTCGCCCGCGGTAGCCGGTTGCGGCGGGTGACGTGATGCCACCCTTTCGGTTTTCGATACGCGTTTACTACGAAGATACCGACGCCGGCGGTGTGGTGTACTACGCGAACTACCTGCGCTTCATGGAGCGCGCGCGCACCGAGTGGCTGCGCAGCCTGGGTTTCGAGCAGGACGAACTGGCGCGCGAAGCCGGGGTGCTGTTCGCCGTCAACCGGGCGGAGGTCGACTACCTCAAGCCGGCGCGCTTCAACGATCGCCTGCTGGTCGTGTCGGAGATCGCCGAACTCGGCAAGGCCCGCATCGGTTTCGCGCAGGAGGTCCGGCGCGCGGCGGACGACGTGCTGCTGTGCCGTGGTCTGGTGCGTGTGGTCTGTGTCGATGTCGCGCGTTTTCGTCCAACGGCGATCCCGCAGGCAATCCGCGATCGGCTGACGGCCGAGGGAACCACGCAGGCGTAGAGGACACAAAGGTGATCAAGGTGCGCGACGGGTGATCCAAGCCGGCAAGCTGCAAGTGCCGTGCGCCTTTGTGTTGCGCATTCCCGAGTCCCCAACGAAGACCGACCCATGTCCTCCGATCTCGATTTTCTGACCCTCGTCCTCAACGCCAGCCCGCTGGTGCAGTTGGTGATGGCGGCCCTGGTGGTGGCCTCCCTGGTCTCCTGGACCATGATCTTCGACCGCTCGCGGGTGCTGAAGCGGGCCGGGAAGGAAGCGGACGCCTTCGAGGGGCGGTTTTGGTCCGGCATCGACCTCGGCGAACTGTACCGCAGCATCGATCGCGAAGCTGCCCGGGGCATGAGCGCGGTGTTTCTCGCCGGTTTTCGCGAGTTCGCCCGGCTGCGCGAGAACCCCGGCAGCGACCCCATGGCGCTGGTGGAAGGCGCGCGCCGCGCCATGCGCGTCGCGCTCAGCCGCGAAATGGACCGTCTCGAAACCCATCTGTCGTTTCTCGCCACCGTGGGTTCGACCAGCCCCTACGTCGGCTTGTTCGGCACCGTCTGGGGCATCATGAATGCCTTCCATGCGCTCGGCAACGTCAAGCAGGCCACGCTGAATCTGGTCGCGCCGGGCATCGCCGAGGCACTGATCGCCACGGCCATGGGCCTGTTCGCGGCCATCCCGGCCGTGGTCGCGTACAACAAGTATGCGCACAGTGCCGACCGGCTGGAGGGACGCTACGACGATTTCGTCGAGGAGTTCTCCAACATCCTGCAACGCCAGGCGCACGCCGGCGGTCGCCGCCGCGGGGCCTGAGTCATGTCGCGTCGTCTGCGTACCCGCAAGCCGATGAGCGAGATCAACGTCGTGCCCTACATCGACGTGATGCTCGTACTGCTGGTGATCTTCATGATCACCGCCCCGCTGCTCACCCAGGGCGTCAAGGTGGATCTGCCGCAGGCCGACGCGCGGCCGATCGAGGATGACGCCAAGCGGCCGCTGGTGGTGAGCGTGGACGCCGAGGGCGGCTTCTTCATCACCTACGACGACGATCGCACGCAGGCGGTCGGCGACGACGAGCTGCTGCATCGGGCGGCCGCGATCATCCGCCTCAACCCCGGCATACCGGTGCTGGTCAAGGGTGATCGTGCGGTCGATTACGGCCGGGTCGTGGCCGCCATGGTGTTGTTGCAGGAAGCGGGCGCGCCGACGGTCGGGCTCATCACCCAGCCGCCCGAGTCCTGAGGTCGGCGGCGATGTGGGACCTGCTGCGCCGCAATCCCCTGGCCGCTATCCTGGCGGTGCTGATGCACGTGGCCTTTCTCGCCTTCCTGGTGGTCGGCGTCGACTGGCGCAAGGCGCCCAAGCCGATCGAGTCCGACGTGCAGGTGGTGCAGGCCAGGGTGGTCGACGAGGCGCAACTGCAGGAACAACTCGACCAAATCCGGACCGATCAGCAGCGCAAGCAGGCCGAGGCCGCCGCGGCGCGCGAGCGCGAAGCGCGCGAACTCGAACAACTGCGCCAGCGCCGCGAGCAGGAGAAGGCGCGCCTGGCCGAACTGGAAGCCAAGCGCCGCGCAGCGGAACAGGCGCGCAAGGAGGCCGAGGCCAAAAGCCTGGCCGAAGAGAAAGCCCGCGCGCAGGCGGAGGCCAAGCGCCTGGCGGAGGAGAAGGCGCGCAAGCAGGCCGAAGCCAAGCGCCTGGCGGAGGAAAAGGCCCAAAAGGAGGCTGAAGCCAAGCGCCTGGCGGAGGAAAAGGCCCGCAAGGAGGCTGAAGCCAAGCGGCTGGCGGAGGAAAAGGCGCGCAAGGAGGCCGAAGCCAAGCGCCTGGCGGAGGAAAAGGCGCGCAAGGAGGCCGAGGAGGCCGCGCGGCAGCAAGCGGAGGCCGAACAAGCGCGGCGCGCCGCCGAGGCGCGCGCCCGCGAGCAGGAATTGGCCGCGCAGCTGCAGGCCACCCGGGACCAGGCCGAGATCGGCCGGGTGGTGGCGGCAATCCGCGACAAGGTGGAGCGCAACTGGCTGCGTCCGCCCGGTACCGCGGCGCTCGGTCTGAAGTGCCGGGTCCGCGTCCGCCTCGGCGCCAACGGCTCGGTGCTGCTGGTCAACGTGATAGAGTCGAGCGGCAACGGAGCCTTCGACCGCTCGGTGGAGAGCGCCGTCCGCAAGGCGGACCCGCTGCCGATGCCGGGCACCGAGCGGCTCAAGGCCCAGTTCCGGGAACTGACCTTCGAGTTCGACCCTGAGTGAAAAAGACAATCTCCGAATCGAGCCATCGAGCGCCGCGGGGTACGAAGCGCGCCGACCGCAGCATCTGCGTATGCTTCGTGGCTTCTCGGTCAACACCGCCGTCAACCGTTCAGAACACGAAGCCTATGCGCATTTTCCTCGCTCTCGTCGTGCTGTTATGGCAGGCCCACGCCGCCGCTCTGACCATCGAGATTACCCAGGGTGCCGAGGGTGCGCTGCCCATCGCGGTAGTGCCCTTCGGCTGGACCGGCGACCCGGCTCGGCGTCCGGCGCAGGCGCCGGCCGAGATCGTCGCCGCCGACCTCGCCCGCAGCGGGCGCTTCAAGCCGCTGGCCGAGGCGGACATGCTGGCCAGGCCCACCAAGGGAGAAGCGGTCGACTTCCGCGACTGGCGGGCGCTGGCTATGGAGAACCTGGTGGTCGGCGAGGTCAGCCCGAACGGCCCGGGCGGCTATCTGGTGCGCTTCCAGCTGTTCGACGTCTACCGTGGCGAACAGATCACCGGCTACAGCATTCCCACCACGGCCCGCGACCTGCGCGCCACCGCCCACCAGATCGCCGACATCGTCTACGAGACCCTGACCGGCCAGCCCGGCGCCTTCGCGACGCGCATCGCCTACGTCACGTCGCAGCGCGACACCGACGGCGGCGAACGGGTCGTGCTGGAGGTCGCCGACGCCGACGGTTACGACCCGCAGACGATCGTGTCCTCGACCGAGCCGCTGATGTCACCCGCCTGGTCGCCCGACGGGCGTCGCATCGCCTACGTTTCCTTCGAGAAGCGCCAACCCTCGGTTTGGGTGCAGGAAGTGTTCACCGGGCGGCGCGAGAAGATCGCCAGCTTCAAGGGCATCAACGGCGCGCCGGCTTGGTCTCCGGACGGCCGCCAGCTGGCCCTGACCCTGTCGAAGGACGGCAACCCCGACATCTACGTCATGGACCTGGCGCGGCGCAGCCTGCGCCGCATCACCGACCATTGGGCGATCGACACCGAACCGGCCTGGTCGCCGGACGGGCGCCACTTGGTGTTCACTTCGGACCGCGGTGGAGCACCGCAGATCTACCGCGTGGCGGCAGGCGGCGGCAGCGCCGAACGGGTCACGTTCGAGGGCGGGTACAACGCGCGCCCCTCCTACTCGCCCGACGGCCGCCAGTTGGCCGTGGTCACCCGCGTCAACGGTCGTTATCGCATCGCCGTGATCGAGCTGCAAACTGGTGCCATGCGCGTTTTGAGCGATGGTTCGCTCGACGAGTCGCCGAGTTTCGCGCCTAATGGCAGCATGATAATTTACGCCACGCGCGAGCAAGGACGCGGCGTGCTGGCCGCAGTTTCCACCGACGGGAGGGTCCGCCAGCGTCTGGGTTTCCAGTCCGGCGACGTGCGTGAACCCGACTGGTCGCCCTACTATCAGCGGGAGAAAACGCCATGATGCACAGATCCCTACCCTTCTTCGCCGTCGCCCTTGCCGCCGCCCTGCTTGCGGCGGGCTGCAGCAGCACCGGCGGCCGCGACGACGCAGCGGCGTCCGTGGAGGATCGCGGCGGGGCGTACGGCAGCGGTGACGCACAGACCTCGGGGATGCGGCCGGGCGGCAGCTGGGCGGGGAGCCCGCTGGACAACCCCGACAGTCCCCTGTACTCCAAGGTCATCTACTTCGACTTCGATCAGAGCGATATCCGGCCCGAATACCACGACATGCTGCGGGCGCACGCCGATTACCTGCTGCAGAACGCTCAGGCGGTGCTGACCGTCGAGGGGCACGCCGACGAACGCGGCTCGCGCGAGTACAACATCGCCCTGGGCGAGCGGCGCGCCAAGGCCGTGGTGCGCTTCCTCGAGGCCGAGGGCGTGAGCGCCGGCCAGCTCAATACCGTGAGTTACGGCGAGGAGCGCCCGGCCGATGCTGGCTACGGCGAGGCGTCCTGGAGTCTCAACCGTCGTGCCGAGCTGGTTTACTGACGCCCGCCCGAAGATGCTGCGGCGCCAGGCGGGGGGCGTCGGCACCGCGCTGCTGCTGGCGGCAATGCCGCTGGCGGCGCAGGTCAGTTCGGAGCGGCTCGAGCGCCTGGAGCGGCGGGTCGACAGAATCACCGAACTCACGCTGCAGATCGATCAGCTGCGGCGCGAGAGCCGCGAGCTGCGCGGCCAGATCGAGCTTCAGCAGCACGCCATCGAGACCCTGAAGCGGCAGCAGCGCGACATCTACCAGGACATCGATCAGCGCATCTCCCAACTGCAGGGCGCCGCGCCGGCCGCACCGCCGCCGGCGGCGGCGCCCGTCGACACCCCCGGGACCCCGCCGGCCGGCCAGCCGCCGGCCCCGGCCGCCACCGGCGATCCGGCATGGGAGGAGGCCGAGTACCAGGCCGCCTACGACCTGCTGCGACCCGATCAGCGCCGCTATGCCGAGGCGGTCGAGGCGTTCGGTGCCTGTCTCGCCAAGTACCCGCGCGGCCGCTATGCGGACAACGCCCAGTACTGGCTGGCCGAGGCCAATTCCGTACGCCAGGACAACGAGGCGGCGCGCACGGAGTTCCGCAAACTGCTGG
>JARRQB010000114.1:0-11706 GCA_037382265.1 Gammaproteobacteria bacterium
GCACGCGGCCGAGGCACTCGGGCGCGACGGGTACGTGCAGGGGCGCGCCGTTGTCGAACACCGGCAGACCGCGTTGCAGGCCCGAGGCGTAATGCAGGGTAATGGCGCGGATGCGGTGCTCGTCGAGGTGCTGGTGAACCTCGAACAGAAAGGTCTCGCCGTCGCGCTCGGCCCTGAGGGCGCGGCGCAGCGGCGGCAACACCGTGCAGTCGACGACCACGACGGGGCCGTGTACCTCGGTGATCTCGCCGATCGCATCGGGCATCGTCCCGCCGGCCTCCGTGTTCGAGGCGCCGCCGCCCGCTGCCGCGGCCAGTCGCCCACACCGGTAGGTATAACGGTCGCGCGCCGACCGCGCAATGAGCCAAGCCCCGAGCGAGCCGTAGCGCCGGACCGAACCGCGTGCGTCACTTGAAATAGGCGCGGCTGACGTACTGGGTGAGCATGCGACCGGTGTTGAAGAAGGAGCCGTTCAGGGCGATGGCGTGGCGCATGACGTCGATGTAGCCGTCTCGCGCCTCGTAGAACGCGGGCAGAATGACGTGCTCCAGGGTATCGTAGACCGACGCCGCGTCTTCCGCCGGGTCGTCGTCGCGCGCCTCGCCGTCGTGCCGCGGGCCGATCGCCCAGCCGGTGATGCCCTCGATACAGCCCTCGATCCACCAGCCGTCGAGCACGCTGAGCGACGGCACACCGTTCAACGCCGCCTTCATGCCGCTGGTGCCCGAGGCTTCCAGCGGCGGCAGCGGCGTGTTCAGCCACAGGTCGCAGCCGGCGACCATCAACCCGCCGGTGGCCATGTCGTAGTTGTCGAGGTAGACGAACTCGAGCGGCGGGCGTAGTTGACGACCGTGCTCGATCACCTGCCGGATCAGCTGCTTGCCGGGCGCATCCCGGGGGTGTGCCTTGCCGGCGAACAGGAGCTGGATCGGGCCGGCCGCGGCGGCGAGCGCCTGCAGCCGCTCGATGTCCCAGAACAGCAGGTTCGGTCGCTTGTACTGGGTGGCGCGCCGGGCAAACCCGATGGTCAGGGTATCGGGACGCAGGCGGACACCGGCACGGCGCTCGACTTCCGCGAGCAGGGCCTGTTTGGCCTCGGTGTGCGCCATCCAGATGTCGGCACGGGGGATGGACAGGGCGTAGCGCAGACTGGCGTTGTCTTCACGCCAGCCGTCGATGTGTCGATGGCACAGGCGCTGCAGTGCCGGCGCGGCCCAGGTCGCCGCTTGGACGCCGTTGGTGATCGAGTCGATACGATAGGGCGCGAACATGTGCCGGGCGACTTCGCGGTGCTTCTTGGCGACACCGTTGACGTAGTGGCTGTTGTCCAGCGCCAGATAGGTGAGGTTGAGGGTGCCGTCGCAACACAGCTGCGGCTCGAGGTCGCGCAGCGGCCCGCCGGAGCCGAGCACGGCGTAGGCGAGATCCAGCGGAAACTGGTCGTGTCCGGCGGGAACCGGGGTATGGGTGGTGAACACGCACTGCTGGCGGACGGCGTCGGCGTGCTCGCGGGTGTGTTCGCCCTGCCCGCCGCACCGGCGCTGTTCGCTCAACAACTCCAGCACCAGCAGACTGGCGTGGCCCTCGTTCATGTGGAAGCGGGTGATGTCGTCGTAGCCGAGGGCGCGCAGCATGCGCACGCCGCCGATGCCCAGTACCGCCTCCTGGGACAGGCGGTAGCGCGCATCGCCGCCGTACAGCACATCGGTTATACGGCGATCCTTCGGTTCGTTTTCGGCGAGGTCGGTGTCGAGCAGCAGCACCGGGACCGCTGCCTCGCCGAGGCCGCGCACCGTATAGCGCCATGCCCGCAGCCGCACCTCCCGGCCCTCGATTTCGATCGAGACCCGGCTCGGCAGCTCCTCCAGGAATTCGGCGACGTTCCACGATTGCGGCGATTCCGTCTGCCAGCCCGAGGCGTCGAGGTGCTGGTGAAAGTAGCCGAGTCGATGGACCAGCGACACGGCGACCAGCGGGATGCCCTGGTCTGCCGCGGCACGCACCGTGTCCCCCGCCAGCACCCCCAGGCCGCCGGCATAGGTGGGAATCTCGCTACTCAGCGCGATCTCCATGGAGAAGTAGGCGATAGAGGGTTTTCCGGCCGTCATGCGCGCTCCCGCACCGGGTCAGTCATCCATTGTCCCGGCAGGGTAAAGCAACGGTGCCGGCGCCGCGACCGCCGCTCAATGATGGCCGGCGCCTGCCGTTACCCTGGTTGGGTGTCACTCGACGGGGTGGGGTGGTCTATGGCTTGGGGCGTCGGCATTTTCGTCGGGCTGCTGATTGCCGGGGTGCTCGGCTTCGTGTTCTGGCGTGCCCGTCCAACGGGCGCGCAAGTCGCCACGTCGTCAGCCGTCGCCGGCAGACCCGCCGAACGCCTCACCCCCCAGGCGGAACTCGAGCGACTGCGCGAGACCGGCAAGTACTCCGGCGTCATGGTGGAGACCCACTGCCGGGCCTCGTCCAGCTTGGCGGGCAAAAAGTTCCCCATCCGCGAGGCGCCGCAGCTGCCCTTGGCGAACTGCGATGCCGGCGTTTGCGCGTGCCGCTACGTGGGCCTGCCGGATCAACGCCGCTACGACCGCCGCTCCGGCCAGGATCGGCGCGAGGGTTTGCGCATGGAGGACGATCGACGCTCCAGCCAGGACCGGCGCAAGGACGCCAATCGTTGGCGGGGCGAGTACGACCTGTAGGAAACCGGCGGTGCGGCGCACCGCTCAGTGCGCGGCGATCGCCGGCAGGACGACGCTGACCCGCAAGCCGCCGAGCGGCGAATCGTCCAGTTCGACACGCCCCCCATAGGCCGCGACCAGTTCGCCGACGATCGCCAGGCCCAGGCCGCTGCCCACCGCCCGCTCGTCCAGCCGCACCCCGGCGTCCAGTACCCGCCCGCGCTCGGTTGCCGGAATGCCCGGCCCGTCGTCCTCCACGCTGAAGCGCAGCTGGTCCGCTTCCCGCGCCACGCGCACGCGTACCCGCCGAGCTGCCCACTTGACCGCGTTGTCCAACAGGTTGCCGGCGATCTCCTCCAGGTCCGCGCGGTCGCCCAGAAACAGGCTGTCCGCGGCGAGTTGCCGGTCGAGCGACAACGGCCGCTCGCTCAGCCGCAAGACGACGTCGGCCACCCGCCCGACGACCGGCGCCGCCGGCACCTGTCGGCGCAGGCCGGGCACGCCGCCGCCGGCCCGCACCCGGGCGAGATGACGGTCGAGCAGCCGCTGCGCCGCCGCCAGCTCTTCGGCGAGGCTGGCGGCCGCCTGCGCGTCGACGGCGTGCAGGGCGTCGGCCTCGTTCGCGGCGACGGCAAGCCGGGTCTTCAGGGCGTGGGCGAGGTCGGCGGCCTGGCGCCGGGCGGTCTCGATCATGCGCCGGTTCGACCACAGCACTCGGTCGAGTTCGCCCGCCAGCTCGGCGACTTCGTCCGGCCAGCCGCCGCCCAGGGCGTCGTGCTCACCCAGCGCGATGCCCGAGACCGGCCCGGCCGACACCTGAAGCCACGCCGCCACCACCAGCCCTGCCGCGAGGATTGCCAGCGCGACCGCCAGGGTCACCACCGCCGGTCGCGTGACCTCGGTGATGACCGCCCGGTCCACGGCCACCACGACCCGCAGCGGGTGCTCCAGGCCAACCGGGACGACCGCCCGTTCGACGACGTTCACCGGCCGGCCGTCGGGTGCGGTACCGCGATGCCGGTGCAGTTCGCCGTCGGCGAGCACGTCGCTCGGCAGCTCCAGCACGCCGTCCCACAGCGAACGCGAGCGCAGCAGCACCCCGGCGGGGCCCAGCACCTCCCAGTAGTGCCCGGAGTACGGCTTGGCGAATTCCGGCGATGGCGGTAGCGGTGCGACCCGGATCTGCCGGTCGGGAGCGATCTCGATGGCGGCGACCAGGCGGTCCACCTCGGCGGCCAGTCCGTCGTACACTTGGGTTTCGACCGCCCGCGTGAGCAGCCAGGCGACCGCCCCGCCCGACACCAGCAGGGCGACGGTAATCCACAGCGCGGCGCCCAGCAGCAAGCGCCGCCGCAGCGAGCCGGCGCGCACGTCAGTCACCGGTCGGCGCGGCGAACGGGTCGGGGTCGAGCCGGTAGCCGAGGCCGCGCTCGGTGCGGATCAACTCGGGCGCCAGCTTGCGCCGCAGGCGGGCCACGAAAACCTCCAGGGTGTTGCTGTCCCGGTCGAAGTCCTGGGCATAGATGTGTTCGGTCAATTCGCTGCGGCTGACGGTGGTACCCGCGCGGTGCGCCAGGTAAGCCAGCACCCGGTACTCGTGGGCGGTGAGTGCGACCGGCACGCCGTCGCGAGTGACCTGCTTGCGGCGGGTGTCGATCTCGATCGGGCCGAACTGCATGACGTCGCCGGAGCGACCCCCGGCGCGCCGCAGCACGGCGCGTACCCGCGCCAGCAATTCCTCGATGCGGAACGGCTTCGCGAGGTAGTCGTCGGCGCCGGCGTCGATGCCCTCGACCTTCTCGTGCCAGCTGTCGCGGGCCGTCAACACGATCACCGGAAAGTCGATGCCGGCGCCGCGCCAGGCGCGCAGTACCGACAGCCCGTCCCGCGTGGGCAGGCCCAGGTCGAGCACGACCGCGTCGTAGGGTTCGGTCTCGCCCAGGAAATTCGCCTCTGCGCCGTCGCCGCAGCGATCCACGGCGTAACCGGCGGACTCCAGGGCCAGGTGCAATTGTTGCGCGAGGCGGGCGTCGTCTTCGACCACCAGGATCCGCATCTCGCCCCCTACTCGGGCCGGCGCAGCACGTCTTCGAGCGCCGCACCCTCGACGCTGAGGATTTCCGCCGTGCGCGCGTCGAACACCGTCTCCACCAGGCGGCCGTTGCGCTGCAGCAGCTTGATCTCGTAGACCCAAAGGCCGTGCTCGCGCTCCAGCTCGGCTTCGATCATGCGGCCGTCGAGAAGCTCGCCGGCGCGGGCCAGGATGGCCGTCAGCGGCAGGACCTCGCCCTCGGCCAGCGCCGACAGCGCGCGTTCGTGGTCGTCGCCGGCGGCGGCAGGGCCGCCGGCGCCGAGGATCAGCAGCGCGGCGGCGAGCGGTTTGAGCAGACTGCGCATACATCAAGTCTAACCCGCCCGCGTCTGAACACAGCCTGAACGGCGGCTTCAGAGTCTGTTCAGGTCGGCGTCGGCATGATCACCGCCAAGCCGGCAGCAACGGGTTGTCGGCACCATCGCTGACACGAGGAGCAACACCATGAACACCAAGCGCGTTTGGCAATTCGCCGTGATCGCCGGCCTGGCCGCCGCGGCACTGGGCACTGCCACGCTGGCCGCGGACACGCTGAACAGCCGCGGCTGGTCGGTCGGCTCGCTGCAGCTGGCCAGCGCCGACGATCGGCACGGCTACCGCAGTGATCACGACGATGAGGGCGAGCACGGGCGCAAGGGCGCCCAGGACGAGTGGATCGGTCTCGACCAGGTCGCGGCCGCGGTCGGCGCCGCCGGTTACCACGACATTCGCGAGGTCGAGCGCAAGCGCTACGGCTACGAGGTCAAGGCCTTCGACGCCGCGGGACGGCAGTGGGAGTTGAAGCTCGACGGCCGCAGCGGCGAGGTGATCGACCGTGAGCGGGACTGATGCCATGACGGCGACGCAACGGGTGCGCGAGTCGGTCAAGGTCTGGGACCCGCTGCTGCGGGTCCTGCACTGGAGTCTGGCGGGCAGTGTCCTGGTCGCCTTTGTCACCGGCGACGAGGCCATGGCCGTCCACGTGTGGGCGGGTCTGGTCGCGCTCGGCGTGGTCCTGACCCGGGTCGGGTGGGGTGTGGCCGGGCCGCGCCACGCCCGCTTCGCCGACTTCGTGCCGACGCCGGGCGAGGCGCTCGGTCACTTCCGCCGCCTGCTGCGCGGCGAGGCGGTCCGTCACCAGGGCCACAACCCGGCCGCCGGCGCCATGGTGATCGCCCTCCTGCTGATGGTGCTCGGCGTCGTCGCCAGCGGCCTGGTCGCGTTCGACGGAAACGGCGCGGAGTTGGGCGAAGAGCTGCACGAGGCCCTCGCCTGGGTGCTGCTCGGGCTGATCGGCCTGCACGTGGCCGGCGTGGTCCTGAGTTCGCTGCTGGAAGGTCAGAACCTGCCCCTGGCCATGCTCACCGGCCGCAAGAAGCCGGCGCCCTGAACGGGGCTCGGGGGCGGCAGCCCTGGTTAGGGGCACGGAGGCCCCGCCCGGCGTGCCCGCCGGGGCCGTCACCGAGCTGCTAAATTACCCGCATGCACCTCCTGCTGGTGGAAGACAACCCGGATCTTGCGGGCAACCTGAGCGATTTTCTCGAAGTCGGCGGACACACCGTCGACCTCGTGCAAAACGGGCTGACCGGGTTGCGGTTCGCGCTGCGGAACCGCTACGACGTGATCATCCTCGACTTGATGCTCCCGGGCATGAGTGGCCTGGAGGTCTGTTCCCGGCTGCGGGCCGGCGGTCAGGCGACTCCGGTGCTGATGTTGACCGCCCGCGACACGCTCGCCGACAAGCTCGAGGGCTTCGACAGCGGCGCCGACGACTATCTGGTCAAGCCGTTCGCCATGCCGGAACTGGAGGCGCGCTTGAGCGCTCTGGCCCGACGTGCCCGCGGCGAGGCCGCGCGCGCCGCGCTGGCGGTCGCCGACCTCCGCCTGGACCCCGACAGCCTCCGCTTGGAGCGGGCCGGCCGGCGGATCGAACTCGCTCCGATTCCCCTACGCATCCTGGAACTGCTGATGCGCCGCTCGCCGGGCGTGGTCAGGCGCGACGAGCTCGAGCGCGAGATCTGGGGCGACGACCCGCCCGACAGCGATGCCCTGCGGGCGCATATTCACGCCTTGCGCAGCGCGGTCGACCGCGACAGCGACCAGCCGCTGGTGCACACGGTGCGGGGTATCGGCTACCAGCTCGCCGCCGCCGATGAGCGCTAGCCTGCGCAACCGGGTGGCCGTCACGCTGGCGCTGTTCGGCGCCGTGACCAGCGTGCTGCTCGCCGGCGCCATCTATTGGGCCTCGCACGACCTCGAGCGCCGGCTGATCGACGACACCCTGAACGCCGAACTCGACGACCTGATCGAGCGCCGCCAGCGCAACCCCGCCTCGTTTCCCGAGCACACGGCGACCATCCGGGCCTATGTCGTCAGCGCCGGCGCGGGGTCGCCGGTGGTGCCGGAGCAGGTCGCCCGGCTGCCGCCCGGTCAGCACCAGTTGGTGCTGGGGACCGTGCCCTACCGGGCGGCGGTGCGCAGCGTCGGCAACCAACGGTTCGTGGCCATGTACAACGTCAGTGCCCTGCGGCGGCGCGAGCGCGGCTTCGCCCTGCTGCTCGCCGGCAGCGTGCTGCTGATCACCACGATATCCGCCCTGACCGGGCGCTGGCTCGCCGGTCGGGTGATCGCGCCCGTCACCGAGCTGGCCCACCGGGTCGGCGGACTGCGCCCGGAGGACGCGCCGCCCCCCCTGGCGGGCGAGTTTCCCTGGACCGAGATCCAGCAGCTGGCTGCCGACTTCGACGCCTATCTGGAGCGGCTGCACGCCTTTATCGAGCGCGAACGCCTGTTCACCGGCGACATCAGCCATGAACTGCGCACGCCGTTGGCGGTGGTGTCGGGTGCCGCCGAATTGCTCCTGGCCGACACCGCGCTGGACGAGCGCAACCAGGCCAGGGTCGAGCGCATCGGCCGCGCCGTTGCCGAGATGAGCGAAATGACCGCCGCGCTCCTCGCACTCGCGCGCGAGGAGGAAACCGCGGCCCCGCCCAAGGCCCCCTGTCCGGTCGAGCAAGTCGCGCGCGAGCTGGTGGAGCGCTACCGGGCGTTGTTTCGCAACAAGCCGGTCCGCCTGAGCCTGGAGGTGGCGGCCCGGCCCAGCGTGCCGGTGGATTGCGCGGTACTGTCCATGGTGCTGGGCAACCTGCTGCGCAATGCGCTGGGTTTCACCGATCGGGGCGAGGTGCGCGTGCGCGTCGAACCGGCTGCGGTGGAGATACTCGACACCGGGCCGGGCCTCGGGGACACCGACGTCGAGGCGTTGTTCGAGGCCTATGTGCGCGGCCCGCAGAGTCGCGGCGCCGGTCTGGGGCTGTCGCTGGTGCGGCGCTTGTGCGACCGCCACGGCTGGGAAGTCACGCTTGCCGGGCACGCCGATGCCGGCACGCGGGCGCGGCTGCGCTTTTCCGCGTCCCCCGCCAAGGTGCCGAGCGCACCGCCTTAACGCTCGCTTAACGCTCCCTTAGCGTTCCCTTCACGCGGCCTTCGCTAGGCTCGTCGGCATTTCCCCGATTGGAGTCCGACATGCACTACGGTCACAGCCACGCCCCCGCAGACTTTGACGCCGCCCGCCTGCGCGGCGTGGTCAAATACCTGCCCGCCGCGCTGGCCTTGGCCGTGTTCGCAGCCGGGGCGGCGACCCATCACCTGGTGCTGGCGCTGTTCGCCGTCGCCGCGGTCGAGGCGTTCCGGCTGCGGCTCGTCCTGATCGGGCGGCGCGCCCCGCCGCACACCCGTCGCGCCGCGTTCGGCGCCGCCGACGGGGGCACCTTTCCGGGTGGCCGGGCGCCCCGGGCCGAGCTGAGCGCGGTGCGGCCGACGGTACTCGATGGCGGCAGCCTGGAGCACAGACGGCAGCGCATGACGCCCGTGGCGCACAGTCGGCCAGGGCCTCGGGCGAACCAGCGCCCTGCCCTCGGGTCTGCTGCGCCTGCTGCCGTTTCTCGGCTGGCTGCCCCGGGTCAACCGGCGCACGCTGAGCCATGACCTGGTCGCCGCGCTGACCGGCGCGGTGGTGGTGCTGCCGCAGGGCGTCGCCTTCGCGACCATCGCGGGTATGCCGCCGGAGTACGGCCTGTATGCCGGGATGGTGCCGGCCATCGTCGCGGCGCTGTTCGGCTCGTCCTGGCACCTGGTGTCCGGACCGACCACGGCCGCGTCCATCGTCCTGTTCTCCTCATTGAGCGCGCTGGCCGAACCCGGCAGTGCCGAGTACGTCGGCCTTGCGCTGACCTTGACCTTCATGGTCGGCGCGATCCAGCTGTTCATGGGGCTGGCGCGCCTCGGCACCCTGGTCAACTTCATCTCCCACTCGGTGATCGTCGGCTTCACCGCAGGCGCCGCGGTGTTGATCGCAGCGAGCCAGCTCAAGCACTTCTTCGGGGTCGCGATCGCGCGCGGCACGGGTCCCTTCGAGACCCTCTACGCACTGGCCAGCGCGCCGGACGCCATCAACCCGTACGTGGTGAGCGTCGGCGCCATCACGCTGGCCACCGGCATCGCCCTGAAGCGCTACCTGCCCCGGTTTCCCTACATGATCGGCGCAATGTTCGTCGGCAGCATCGCTGCGACCCTGCTGGGCGCGCCCGCCCACGGGATTGCCACCGTGGGCGCCCTGCCCGACCACCTGCCGCCGCTATCCATGCCGACGTTCGATCCCGAGACCCTGCGCAGCCTGGTCCCCGCGGCCCTCGCGGTAACCCTGTTCGCCCTCACCGAGGCGGTTTCGATCGCGCGCTCGATTGCGATCAAGGCCGGCCAGCACATCGACGGCAGCCAGGAGTTCATCGGCCAGGGGTTGTCGAACCTGGTCGGCAGTTTCTTCTCCGGCTACGTGGCGACCGGGTCGTTCAACCGCAGCGGACTCAACTTCGAGGCAGGGGCGAAGACCCCGCTCGCAGCCGTGATGGCGGGTGCCTTGCTGATGGGCATCGTCGTGCTGGTGGCGCCGCTTGCCGCCTATCTGCCCAACGCGGCGATGGCGGCGGTGCTGATGCTCGTCGCCTGGGGCCTGATCGACGGCCACCACATCCGCAAGATCCTGCGTGCGAGCCGGTCCGAGGCGACCGTGATGCTGGTGACCTTCCTGTCGGCGTTGTTCCTGGACCTCGAGATCGCGATCCTTGCCGGCGTCGCGCTGTCGCTGATCGCCTACCTGAACCGCACCTCCCGGCCCCATGTCGAGGAACGCGCGCCCGACCCGGCGCAGCCGAAGCACCGCTTCGGCGACGCGCGCGATCTGCCGCAGTGTCCGCGACTGCGTATGGTGCGCGTCGACGGTTCGTTGTTCTTCGGCGCGGTGAGCCACGTCGCCGAGCGCTTGCGCGATCTGGAGCGCCGCGACCCGGCACCGCGCGACGTGGCCCTGATCGCCCACGGGGTCAACCTCATCGACGTCGCCGGTGCCGAGTTCCTGGTACAGGAGGCCGCGCGGCTGCGCCGCGCGGGGCGCCGCCTGTACCTGTTTCGGGTCAAACCCAAGGTGCTGGCCTTCCTGCGCCGCGGCGGCTACCTCGAGGAGATCGGCCCGGAAAACGTGTTCGACTCCAAGAGCGCGGGCATCGCCGCCGCGGTCGCCAACATCGATCCGGACGCATGCCGTCAGTGCGCGACCCGGGTGTTCGCGGAGTGCCCGAGCCCCGCAGGGCCGGAACGCGAACGGGACGACGCGACGCGCCGGCCCGCCCTGGTGGCCGCTAGCCGCGCTTGATCACGCCCCCAACCGGCGCGCGTGCCGTGCCCCGATAGCGCTTGTCGGCGGCGCATGCCGGCCGCCGGCAACGCTTGGTCCGGGTACGGGGGAAGCAGGCCTCGCAGGGCTATCGGCCGGAGCCGATGGCCTCGCCCTCGACCTCCGCGCCTGCCTCCGGCGCCGCCGCGGTGCGGCTGCGCGCGAGCTTCACATAGGCCGCCGGCACCACGAACAGCGTGAACAGGGTGCCGATGCCCAGGCCGGTGGCGATGACCAGACCGATGTCGAAGCGGCTCACCGCCCCCGGACCGGTGGCGGTCAGCAGCGGCAGCATGGCCATCACCATGGCCACCGTGGTCATCAGGATCGGCCGCAACCGGATGGTGGCGGCACGCTCGACCGCCGCCCGCCGGTCCAGCTCCTCCTTGACCTGCAGCTGATTGGCGAACTCGACGATCAGGATGCCGTTCTTCGCGATCAGCCCGATCAGCGTGATCATCCCCACCTGGGTGTAGATGTTGATGGTCGCGAAGCCGAGCGTGAGAAAGGCCATCGCACCGGCGATCGACATGGGTACCGAGACCAGGATGATGAACGGGTCGCGCCAGCTCTCGAACTGGGCGGCCAGCACCAGGTAGATGACCAGCAGCGACAGGAAAAAGGTCACCACCAGTGCGCTGCCCTGCTGGGCATACTGGCGCGACTCGCCGACGTAGTCCCAGCGCACGTTGGGCGGCAGGATCTGGCGCGCCTCGGCCTCGAGCGCCGCCAGGGCGTCACCCAGGGGTACGCCGGGCGCCATGATGCCCTCGACGATGATCGAGTTGAGCTGCTGGAACTGGGTGCGCTTGCTCGGCTCGACGGTGCGCTCGAAGCTCACCACGTTGCCGAGGGCGACCAGTGCGCCGCTGGCCGAGCGGACGTAGTAGTCGTCGAGCTGGGCGGGCGCGAGCCGGTCCGCGCGCGCCACCTGCGGAATGACCTTGTAACTGCGCTCGTCCAGGCTGAACCGGTTGGTGTAGCCGTCGCCCACCATCACCGCCAGGCTGCGGCCGATCTCCGCCATGTCCAGGCCGAGCGCGCCGGCGCGTTCGCGGTCGATCACCAGCGTGGTGCGGGGCCGTGCGACCTCGATGCTCTTGCGCAGGAACAGGAACTTGCCGCTGCCCATGCCGCGCCCGATCAGTTGGTCGGCGAGCCCGTCGAGTTGCTCGTAGCCGGCGTCGGACACCAGCACGAACTGGAACGGCAGACCGCGCCCGGCGCCCGGC
>JARRQB010000115.1:0-7156 GCA_037382265.1 Gammaproteobacteria bacterium
TGAAGATGACGGTGAAGCTGATTGCGCCGATCGCGATGGAAGAGGGCCTGCGCTTCGCCATCCGCGAGGGCGGCCGCACCGTCGGCGCCGGCGTCGTCGCCAAGATTATCGAGTGAGCACTATGAACGGGCAGCGCATACGAATTCGACTCAAGTCCTTTGATCACCGACTGATCGACCAGTCGGCAAAGGAGATCGTGGACACGGCCAAGCGGACGGGCGCTCAGGTGCTCGGCCCTATCCCGCTGCCCACCAAGAAGGAGCGTTACACGGTCCTGATTTCGCCGCACGTCAACAAGGATGCGCGTGACCAGTACGAAATCCGCACCCACAAGCGCTTGATGGATATCGTGGATCCAACCGACAAGACGGTGGATGCCCTGATGAAGCTCGACCTGGCGGCCGGTGTAGACGTCCAGATCAAGCTGAACTGAGGTAGAGAACATGGCAATCGGAGTCATTGGCCGCAAGGCCGGCATGACGCGGATCTTCACCGACGAGGGCGCATCCGTCCCGGTGACGGTCATCCAGGTCGAGCCCAACCGGGTGACGCAGCTGCGCACCGAGGAAGCGGACGGCTATCGCGCGGTTCAGGTCGCCTTCGGCAGCCGCAAGCCCGGCAGGCTCAACAAGCCCGTTGCCGGTCACTACGCGAAAGCCGGTGTCGAAGCGGGTCGTGGTCTGCACGAGTTCCGGCTGGACGACGCGGCCGAGGGCGTCCCCGAGGTGGGTGGCGAACTGAAGGTCGACCTGTTCGCGGCGGGCCAGCAGGTCGACGTGCGCGGCGTGTCCAAGGGCAAGGGCTTCCAGGGCGGCGTGAAGCGTCACAACTTCCGCATGCAGGACGCCACGCACGGCAACTCGCTGTCGCACCGCGCCCCGGGCTCGATCGGGCAGAACCAGACGCCGGGGCGCGTGTTCAAGGGTAAGAAGATGGCCGGCCACATGGGCAGCGTCCGCGTGGCGATGCAGAACCTCGAGGTGGTCCGCGTCGACGCCGAGCGCAACCTGTTGCTCGTCAAGGGCGCGGTGCCGGGGGCGAAAGGCGGCGACGTCATCGTGACGCCCGCGATCAAGCAAAGAGCTAAGGGTTGAGAGTCATGGACCTGAACGTATGGTGCACCAGGTGGTCACCGCTTTCATGGCGGCGGCGCGCTCGGGCACCAAGGCCCAGAAGAGCCGCTCGGCGGTGGCCGGCGGCGGCGCCAAGCCGTGGCGCCAGAAGGGCACCGGTCGGGCACGCGCCGGAACCATTCGCAGCCCGCTGTTCCGCAGCGGCGGTGTCACCTTCGCGGCGCAGCCGCGCAGCTACGAGCAGAAGGTCAACCGCAAGATGTACCGCGGCGCGTTGCGTTCGATCCTGTCCGAACTGGTGCGCCAGGACCGCCTCGTGGTGGTCGACGGCTTCGGTGTCGATGCGCCCAAGACGAAGGAACTGCTCGCCAAGCTCGCGGGGCTGGGCCTGGACGACGTCTTGATCCTGGTGGAGGCGCTGGAGGACAACCTCGCCCTGGCCGCGCGTAATCTCTACCACGTCGACGTGCGTCCGGTTGGCGAAGCCGACCCAGTCAGCCTGGTCGGGTTCGGCAAGGTGCTGATCACCGCTGGCGCGCTCAAGCAGCTCGAGGAGCGTTTGGCATGAACAAAGAGCGCCTGATGAAGATTCTGCTCAGCCCGCAGGTCTCGGAGAAGAGTGCGAGCGCGGCGGACCAGTCGCGGCAGTTCACCTTCAAGGTCACGACTGACGCGACCAAGCCGGAGATCGCCAAGGCCGTCGAGCTGATGTTCGACGTCGAGGTGGAGGCGGTGCGCACGATCAACACCAAGGGCAAGAACAAGCGGTTCGGTGCCATCCACGGCCGTCGTGCCGACTGGAAGAAGGCAATGGTGCGTCTCAAAGAAGGTCACGATATCGATTTCGGCGGCTCCTGAGGGAGTCGCGGGAGACGCGAGACGTCTGGAAAACCTATCAGACGAGTGAGTTGAAGAAATGGCAGTCGTAAAAGCAAGACCGACTTCCCCGGGGCGACGCTTCGTCGTTCGTCCACGCGGTGAGGAGTTGTACAAGGGTGCGCCGCACGAGCCGCTGCTGGAGAAGAAGTCCGGCACCGGCGGGCGCAACAACAAGGGGCGTGTGACCACCCGCCATCGCGGCGGCGGCCACAAGCAGCGCTATCGCGTGGTGGACTTCAAGCGCAACAAGGACGGCGTGCCCGGCGTGGTCGAGCGGATCGAATACGATCCCAACCGCACCGCGCGTCTCGCGCTGGTGAAGTACGCCGACGGCGACCGCCGCTACATCATCGCGCCGCGCGGGGTGAAGACCGGCAGCGCCATCCAGTCGGGTGTCGATGCGCCCATCCAGCCGGGCAACGCGCTGCCGTTGCGCAACATCCCGGTGGGTACCTTGGTGCACTGTATCGAGCTGAAGATCGGCAAGGGCGCCCAGTTGGCGCGCAGCGCCGGCGCCTCGGTGCAGATCGTGGCGCGCGAGGGCGACTACGCCACCGTGCGGCTGCGCTCGGGCGAGATGCGCAAGATCCACGTCGACTGCCGTGCGACAGTGGGCGAGGTCGGCAACACCGAGCACAACCTGAAGAAGCTCGGCAAGGCCGGCGCCAACCGCTGGCGCGGCGTACGCCCGACGGTACGGGGCGTCGTCATGAACCCGGTCGACCACCCGCACGGTGGTGGTGAAGGCCGCACCTCCGGCGGCCGTCACCCGGTCAGCCCGTGGGGCGTTCCGACCAAGGGCCATAAAACGCGCAAGAACAAGCGCACCGACGACTTGATCGTTCGCGATCGTCGTCGCAAGTGATCACGGGTGAGGTAGAAGAGAATGCCACGTTCCATTCGTAAAGGGCCGTTCGTCGACCATCACCTGGCCAAGAAGGTCGACACCGCCGTCGCCAACAACGACCGGCGCCCGATCAAGACCTGGTCGCGGCGCTCGATGATCCTGCCCGAAATGGTGGGTCTGACGATCGCGGTACACAACGGCCGTCAGCATGTCCCGGTTTTGGTATCGGAAAACATGGTCGGCCACAAGCTCGGCGAGTTCGCCCTGACCCGCACCTACCGCGGGCATGCGGCCGACAAGAAGTCGAAGCGCTGAGGAGACTGCCATGCAAGCGTTAGCAAAATTGCGCTTCGCGCGCATTTCGGCGCAGAAAGGCCGCCTGGTCGCGGATCAGATCCGCGGACTGCCGGTGGAACGCGCGCTCGACGTACTGGCGTTCAGCAACAAGAAGGGTGCCGTCATGATGAAGAAGGTGCTCGACTCGGCCATCGCGAACGCGGAGAACAACGAGGGTGCCGACGTCGACGAGTTGAAGGTCAAGGCCGTCACCGTCGACGAGGGGCCGACCATGAAACGTATCCGCCCGCGGGCCAAGGGCCGGGCTTCGCGCATCCTGAAGCGAACCAGTCACATCACCGTGACCGTGGCTGACGAGTAAGAAGGCAAGAGTTATGGGTCAAAAAGTACATCCCATCGGTTTTCGCCTTGGCGTGACCACCGACTGGACTTCCAAGTGGTATGCCGACAGCAAGGACTATCCGGATTTGCTCAACACCGACCTGCAGGTGCGCGAGTTTCTGCGCAAGCGCCTCGCCCAGGCGTCGGTGAGCCGAATCCAGATCAACCGCCCGGCTAAGAACGCCCACATCACCGTGCACACGGCGCGTCCGGGGCTGGTGATCGGCAAGAAAGGCGAAGACATCGACGCGCTGCGCAAGGAAGTCGCCGAGCGCATGGGCATTCCGGTGCACATCACGATCGAAGAGATCCGCAAGCCCGAGCTCGACGCCCAGTTGGTCGCCGAGGGCATAGCCCAGCAGCTCGAGCGCCGCATCATGTTCCGCCGGGCCATGAAGCGGGCGGTGCAAAACGCCATGCGCCTCGGTGCCGGGGGCATCCGCGTCAATGTCGCGGGTCGTTTGAACGGTGCCGAGATCGCGCGCAGCGAGTGGTACCGCGAGGGTCGGGTGCCGCTGCATACGCTGCGTGCGGACATCGACTACGGCTTCGCCGAGGCGAAGACCACCTACGGCATCATCGGCGTCAAGGTCTGGGTGTTCAAGGGAGAAGTCTACGGCGGGGAGGCCGCCAGCGAAGCGGAAGCCGCTCCCAAGGGCAAGAAATCGGCTGGTGGGAGGGCGTAAGCGATGCTGCAGCCTAAACGCACGAAATTCCGCAAGCAGCACACCGGTCGCAACCGCGGCCTGGCGCAGACCGGGAACAAGGTCAGTTTCGGCGACTTCGGTCTCAAGGCCACGACCCGCGGCCGGCTGACCGCGCGGCAGATCGAGGCTGCCCGCCGCACGATCACCCGCCACGTCAAGCGCGGCGGCAAGCTTTACATCCGGGTGTTTCCCGACAAGCCGATCACTGAGAAGCCGCTCGAGGTTCGGATGGGCAAGGGCAAGGGCAACGTCGAGTACTGGGTGGCGCCGATTCAGCCGGGGCGCATGTTGTACGAAATCGAGGGGATCTCCGAGGCGCTGGCGCGCGAAGCCTTCAAGCTCGCCGCCGCCAAGCTACCGGTTCAGACCACCTTCGTGAAGCGGATGGTTTTGTGATGAAAGCGAGCGAGCTTAGGGGCAAGAGCCAAGACGAACTGCGCGAGACGCTGCACGAATTGCTCAAGGAGCAGTTCAGCCTGCGCATGCAGCAGGGCACCGGCCAGATGGGGCGTCCCCACCTGATGCGGGACGTGCGTCGCAACATTGCGCGCGTGAAGACCCTGATGACCGAACAAAGCAAGGCAGGTGCATGATGAACGAGCAGACTTCGATGAACCGCACCCTCCAGGGGCGGGTGGTGAGCGACAAGATGGACAAGACGGTCACCGTGCTGGTCGAGCGTCGCGTCAAGCATCCCCTGTATGGCAAGTTCGTACGACGGTCGACGAAAGTGCACGCGCACGACGAGAACAACGAGTGCCGTCTGGGTGACGTCGTGGTCGTCGAGCAGAGTCGTCCGCTCTCCAAGACCAAGAAATGGCGTTTCATCAAGCTGGTCGAGCGCCCGGCTTGATCCCAGCGAACGAATTGAGTGGGGTAGTGTCATGATCCAGATGCAGACCGAGCTTAATGTGGCCGACAACAGCGGGGCCCGGCGGGTACAGTGCATCAAAGTGCTTGGCGGTTCCAAGCGCCGCTATGCCGGTATCGGGGACATCATCAAGGTGTCCGTGAAGGACGCGATCCCCCGCGGCAAGGTGAAGAAAGGCGATGTCTACAACGCGGTGGTCGTCCGCACGCGCAAGGGGGTTCGTCGTCCCGACGGTTCCCTGATCCGCTTCGACGGAAACGCCGCCGTGTTGCTGAACAATCAGTTGCAGCCCATCGGCACCCGCATTTTTGGGCCCGTCACCCGTGAACTGCGCAGCGAGCGATTCATGAAGATCATCTCGCTGGCGCCGGAAGTGCTCTGAGGACTCGAGCCATGGCAGCGAAAATTCGAAAAGGGGACGACGTGGTCGTCCTGACCGGCAAGGACAAAGGCAAGCGCGGTACCGTGCTGCGCATGGTCGGTGAAGACCGCCTCGTCGTCGAGAACGTCAATCTCGCGAAGAAGCACGTCAAGCCGAACCCGGCGCAGGGCGAGCCCGGCGGTATCGTCGAGAAGGAGATGCCGCTCGACATATCCAACGTCGCGTTATTCAACCCGGTCGCCGGCAAGGCCGACCGGATCGGCTTCAAGACGCTGGACGATGGGCGCAAGGTGCGCATTTTCAAGTCCACCGGCGAAGTCGTGGACGTTTGAGGCAGGCAGTCCGATGGCAAGATTGAACCAGATTTACAAAGAGAAGGTGGTGCCCGAACTGATGGAGAAGTTCGGCTACAAGAGCGTCATGCAGGTGCCGCGCATCGAGAAGATTACCCTCAACATGGGTGTTGGCGAGGCGGTTGCGGACAAAAAGATCATGCAGTTCGCAGTGAGCGACATGGAAAAGATCGCCGGCCAGAAGGTGGTCGTCACCAAGGCGCGCAAGTCGGTGGCGAGCTTCAAGATCCGCGACGGCTGGCCCGTCGGATGCAAGGTCACGCTGCGCCGCGAGCGCATGTACGAGTTTCTGGACCGGCTGGTCAACGTGGCCATCCCGCGTATCCGCGACTTTCGCGGCCTGTCCGCCAGGTCGTTCGACGGCCAAGGCAACTACAGCATGGGCGTGAAGGAGCAGATCATATTCCCGGAGATCGAGTACGACAAGGTCGACGCCCTGCGCGGCCTGGATATCACGATCACCACGAGCGCCAAGTCCGACGAGGAAGCGCGGGCGCTGCTGGAAGGTTTCAATTTTCCGCTCAAGTGAGCCTGAGAGAGCATTATGGCAAAGAAAAGCATGTGGGCCCGTGAGCGGTGCTGAAGCTGCAGAAGCTGCCGCGCGACGCCAGCCCGGCCCGCCAGCAGCGCCGCTGCCGCGTTTCTGGGCGGCCGCACGCCGTTTACCGCAAGTTCGGCCTGTGCCGCAACAAGTTGCGCGAAGCGGCCATGCGCGGCGACGTGCCCGGCCTGAAAATGGCCAGCTGGTGACCAACGGTCGGTGGCTGGACTTGTCCAGCCTTTTAAGCTAGATTGTCGGGCTCCCTCGCGCGGGGAGCTTTTTGTTCATTCTGGGTATCGCGCCCTGGTGGCGGGCTGACCCGAGGAGTGCCGAATGAGTATGTCGGATCCCGTTGCGGATATGCTGACCCGCATCCGCAACGGCCAAGCTGCGGGCAAGAGCAGTGTCAGGATGCCCGCCTCCAAGCTGAAGGAAGCCATCGCCCAGGTCCTCAGCGACGAGGGCTATATAGGCGAATTCAGTCGGATTGAGGGCGGCGCCAAGCCGGAGCTGCAGATCGAGCTGCGCTACTTCCAGGGCAGTCCAGTCATCGAGGTCATTCGGCGTGTGAGCCGCCCGGGCCTGCGAATCTACAAGAGCCGCGACGAGCTGCCCAAAGTTCGCGGCGGCCTTGGCATAGCGATCGTTTCCACCTCCAGGGGCGTTATGACCGACCGCGAGGCCCGCAAGCAGGGCCACGGCGGCGAAGTCCTCGCCTACGTGGCCTGACCGGGAGGGAGCGCACATGTCACGCGTAGCAAAAGCACCCATTGCGGTCGCATCCGGTGTCAACGTCACCATCGACGGCAGCCAGGTCACGGTCAA
>JARRQB010000116.1:0-5272 GCA_037382265.1 Gammaproteobacteria bacterium
CGAGGCACAGCGTGCTGACCCGCAGGTCGGTGTCTCCCAGTGGGCGGTACTCCACGACGTCACTCCTTGCCTGGGGCGGTGGCTGGGTGGCTAGAGGTAGGGCTCAGTGTAATGGAACTCTCGGGCAGTTTTTTCAACGCGGCTTGGCTGGTTGGCTTCGGTGCGACGCTGGCCTTCGCGCTGTGGCAGGCGCTGCGCTGGGCCCAGTGGCAGTGGCTCGCCGAGGAGCGCCGCATGCACGTGTTCTTCGGCGCAGTGGTATCGCTGATGCTGCTGTGGAGCCTGCGCACCGAGGTGCAGCCGGGCTTCGCCTGGCACCTTTCGGGCATGGTTTCGGTGACCCTGATGTTCGGCTGGTCGCTGGCCGTGATTGCCGGCTGCCTCAGCCTGGCCGGTGTCGTCGTCGCCGGGCTGTCCGACTGGGCCGGCTTCGCCCCCTCGGCCGTCCTGCTGGTGCTGCTGCCGGCGACCCTTACCCAGGCCGTGCTTGGCATCGTGCGGGCCTATCTGCCCAAGCACTATTTCATCTACGTCTTCGTCAACGCCTTCTTCGCCGCCGGCCTGATCGCCGTGGTCGGCGCCCTGGTGACCACCGCCGTGCTATTGGCGGTCGGCGCCTCGACCCTCGACAAGCTGCGCGAGACCTACCTTTTGTTCCTGCCGTTGATGTTCTTCCCCGAGGCGGTGCTCAACGGCTGGATCATGTCGCTGATGGTCGGCTTCAAGCCCGCTTGGGTCCGCTCGTTTCGCGATGACGAGTACCTCGACGGTAAGTGAGCGCGGCCCCGTTGCTTTTGGCTAGAATCGTGCCGATGTCGGCAACTGCGAGGTGATCCTTGGGCTGGTGGGGAAAGATTGTCGGCGGCGCCTTCGGCTTCATGCTGGGCGGTCCGCTGGGCGCGATCCTCGGCGCCGCGCTCGGCCACAACCTGGATCGGGGCCTGAAGTCCCTGCCGGAAGGTACCGGAGGCTGGGACGCGGGCGACCGAGAGCGGGTGCAGACCGCCTTCTTCACTGCCACTTTTTCGGTCATGGGCCACCTCGCCAAGGTGGACGGGCGGGTGTCGCGCGACGAGATTCGGCTCGCCGAGGCCGTGATGGCCGAGATGGAGCTCGACGCGCAACTCCGGGCCACCGCGGTGCGCCTGTTCAACGAGGGCAAGGCGAACGACTTCCCGCTCGACGACGTGCTCGAACAGTTCCGGCAGGAGTGCCGTGGTCGCACGACCTTGCTGCGCATGTTCGTCGAGATCCAACTCCAAGCTGCGTTTGCCGACGGCCGCCTGGACGTCGCCGAGGACCGGCTGCTGCGCCACGTGTGCGATCGCATCGGCTTCTCGGCTATCGAGTATCAGCGCCTGCGCCGTATGATCGAGGCGGAGCGCCACTTCGCGGGCGGCGGCGCCGGCGGTCGCCCGGGCGCGGCGCCAGGACCCAGCCTCGACGACGCCTACGCGATACTCGGGGTCGAGCGCCAGGCCACTGACGCGGAGGTCAAGAAGGCCTACCGCCGCTTGATCTCGCAGCACCACCCGGACAAGCTGGTGTCCAAGGGGCTGCCCGAGGAGATGATGAAGGTGGCGGCGCAGAAGACGCACGAGATCAAGCAGGCCTACGAACGTATCAAATCCGAGCGCGGGTTCTGAGCCCGCCGGGCCGAAAGTCGCCGCTCGGAATCGCCATGTGACAGGAGTGCCCGATGACCGATACGCTGGACCCGTTTCTACAGAACCTCTTCTACGCCGGCAGCGGCGGCGTGATTACCCTGTTGTTCATGTGGCTCGGCTGCAAGGTGTTCAGCCACATCGTCAATTTCAGCATTCCCGATCAACTCAGGCAGGGCAACACGGCCGTCGGGCAGATGATCATGGGCATGTTCATCGGCATCGGCACGGCGATGGGCCTGGTGATCGGGCTCGGCCTCAACTGACTGCCGATGGGTTCCTGGCGCGGACTCGGGTTGTTGCTGCTGCCGGCCCTGGCGCTGGCCAGCGTGCACAAGCACGTCGACCACCAGCACTGGCCGGACGACTACGACCCGCTGTTCCGCAAGTACACCAAGCACTATTTCGGCCCCCACTTCGATTGGCGCTGGTTCAAGGCGCAGGGCATTGCCGAGTCGGGCCTGGATCCCGACGCCAGCAGCCCGGCCGGCGCCGTCGGCATCATGCAGATACTGCCCTCGACCTACCGCGAGATCTCCGAGGACAACCCCCACCTGTCCGACATAACCGACCCGCGCTGGAACATCGCCGCCGGCATCTACTACGACCGCCAGCTCTACCGTAAGTGGAAGCGCAACGAGGTACCCATCGGCGAGCGCCTGTACTTCGCCTTCGGCAGCTACAACGCCGGCTACCGCAACATGCTGCGCGCCTACCAACGCGCCGCGGAGCAGCACCGCACGGTGCGCGAGTGGGCACAGGTGGCGCCGCACTCGCCGCGCGAGACCCGCCACTACGTCGACCGCATCAGCCGCCTGATGCAGCAGGAACCCGAGGCTTGATGGACGCCGACCTGGTCGTGCTCGCCGGTGCCTGGCTGGCCTACTTCGCCTTCCATTCAGTGCTTGCCTCGCTGGCGGTCAAACGCCGCGTCGCCGCGCGCTACCCGCGCTGGATGCCCGCCTACCGGCTGGGCTTCAACGTGCTCGCGGTGCTGTTGCTGCTGCCGCTGCTGGCGCTGATCCTGCTGCGGCCGGGTCCGATGCTGTGGGACTGGCCGGGCCTCTGGGGCTGGTTCGCCAACGGCCTCGCGCTGGCCGCCCTGGGCGGTTTCCTGCTGTCGCTGCGCCACTACGACACGGACGAGTTTCTCGGTCTGCGCCAGCTGCGCGAGCGCGAGCGTCGGGTCGAGGACCAGGAGCGCCTGCGCATCTCGCCGCTGCACCGCCACGTGCGCCACCCCTGGTACTCGCTCGGCCTGGTGCTGATCTGGACGCGCGACCTCAACGCCGCCTGGTTGTTGTCGGCGGTGGTGATGAGCGGCTACTTCTGGTTCGGGTCCGTACTCGAGGAGCGCAAGTTGATCGCCTATCACGGCGAGGCCTATCGTCGCTATCGGGCCCGGGTGCCGCGCCTGCTGCCGCTGCCCTGGCGCCGGCTCACGCCCGCCGAGGCGGTCGAGTTGGAAGCGCTTGCAGCTCGGGATGCCGGGGCTCGCCACCGGTCTGCCGAGGACCCGTAGGCCGGGTTGGCCGCGCAGGCGCCGCCCTCCGACGAAGCTTGCGCAACGAAAAAGCGGCCCGAAGGCCGCTCTGGTGCTCTCCCGCAGCCTTTCGGCTCAGTAGCCCGGACCCCAACGGTAGGCAGGGTAAGGCGGGACGCCGGGCTGGCCGTAGTAGGCGGGCGGAGGCCCGTACGGGTAGCCGCCGCGTGGCGGGTAGGCATACGGTGTGGGACGGAAGCGGGCCGGCGGTGCCGAGCGACGCTGACCCATGGCCTCGATGGCCTGGTCGATGCGCGCCTGCATCTCCGCGCGGCGTTCTTCCATCAGCTGCTGGCTCTCCTCGCGTCGGGCGTCGAGATCATCGGCCCGCGGCGGTTCGCCGCTAGCCGCCTCGCGCTCGGCCCTGTACTGTGCGTAGCGCTCGCGCATGGCTTCGCGATAGGCCTCGCGGGCCTCCTCGGACACGGCCGGGCCGCGGCCGGTCTCGCTCACCGGCGGTGCGCCGACGGCGGCGCGTCGTTGCTCGGCGCGTTTCTCCATCTCGGCCTTGCGCTGCGCTACCGCCTTCTCCATCTCCTGGCGTCGCTGTTCGGCCGCCTTTGCCATTTCGGCGCGCCGTGCTTCGTGCTCGGCCTCCCGCTCGGCTCGCTGCTGCGGAAGCGTCCGAGCCTGAGGCGGCTCGGCGGCCGCTGCGGGTTGTTCCTCGGACGCCCGCGTGGCCGGCGGTTGCGGCGCCTGGGGCGCGGCAGCGACCGCCTCGGCGTGCGCCTGCTCGGTGGCCTCGCGGCGGCTGGCCACTTCCTTGCGCAAGGCCTCGCGGCGCGCCTCTACCTCCTTCTGGAGTTCCTCGCGACGGGCGGCGATGTCGTCGTCGGCCGGCGCCTGGGCGGCCGGGGAAGGCAAGACGTCGGTGCGGCCCCATGGCGGGGTCTCCGGCATCTCGTAGCCCTGGGCCAGCGCGCGTTCGCGCAGCATCTGGTAGTGCTCGTTGCGGTACTGCTCGCGCGCGTCACCGCTGAGTTCGGCCATTTTGGCCCGGTGTTCCTCGACCTCTGCGGGGGTCATGATCTGAAACGCCTCCGCACTCTCGGTCGGCTGAACACTCCCGGTGATGGCCGCCGCCTGAAGGCTGCCGGCGGCGAGGCAGGCTAGCGTGCCTGCAAACAGGATTCGAGCGTGTCGCATGATGGCTCCTGGTAAAGGTTCTGGGTTCGATTCGCAGCTCAGTGGCATGATTAGTCTAGTTTAACAACTATTGACGAGCCGGCTGACGCGGTGCCGGGGCGTTTCAATGGCTTTTCGAGATCGACGGTACGTCCTTCCTAGCGAGCCACTGCAACCACAGCCGCCATGCCGGATGGCCGTGATGGTGGGGGTGGTTCAGGGTCATGATCTGACCGTTGAAGTCCATTTCCCAGACGTTGTCGCCCACGTGCCACGGCGATCCCTGGACTACGCCGTCGGGGCATTCCTCGCCGGTGCCTTCCGAGAAGGGTTCAAGGTACGCGACGCCGTCCGGATGTGGGAAAATCTGGCGGGCTACCTTCCACTCCCCGTGTCCGAAGACGATCAGAAAGGGCGGCTCCACCTCGAAGATGTTGCGCGGCCTGATCAGCATAACAGCCCATGCTAGCATAATCGCGGCGGGGACGCAGAGCCGACGGGCCGGCCCGACAATGAGCAGCGGATGACGGAAAAGAGCGAGAGTATCCCGATCGGCGACCTCATGGGTCGCAGCGGCGTCGGTTTCGGCACCAGCGGTGCGCGCGGTCTGGCGGAGGCCATGACCGACCGGGTTTGTTTTGCCTACACGGTCGGCTTCCTGCAGTACCTGGAACGCCAGGACCTGATCCACCCCGGCGACGCAGTCGCCGTGGCGGGCGACTTCCGTTCGAGCACCCCGCGCATCATGGCGGCCGCCTGCCGGGCGATCGGCCATCTCGGCTATCGGGCGGTCAACTGCGGCACCGTGCCGACACCGGCGGTCGCCGCCTACGGCATCAGCGAGGGGATCGCCAGCCTGATGGTCACCGGCAGCCACATCCCCGAGGACCGCAACGGCATCAAGTTCAACCAACCGGCCGGGGAGATCCTCAAGGTGGAC
>JARRQB010000117.1:0-6664 GCA_037382265.1 Gammaproteobacteria bacterium
CTCGAGGCTGTTGAGGTCGAAGATGCGTTGGTGGCGACCCTGGCAGACCAGTTCCAACCGGCCTCCGCCCCCCTCCAGCCCCCCGAAGTGCTCGATACCGCCGCACTCGTTCGCCAACCGCCGCATGATGTTGTTGACCGGCACCGCATGACCGGCCTTGAGCGACAACACGCCGATCCCGAGTCGCTCGGTCACGGTCTGCAGCACCTCGAGCTGCTCGAGGTGGGCCTGCAGTTCGTAGTTGCGGCGCAGTGCATCGCGTCCGTGCACGACGCCCGCGGTAAGCTCGCCGAAGCGCCGCTCCAGGTCGGCGATCTGATCGCCTTTGCGCAACGCGCTGGGCGACCCGCGGAGTTCGGTCTGGATGAAGGCTTCCACGCGGGCACGCAGCTGTTCGATGCGCCGGGCGTTGAGCCGGTTGAGCACGGTGAACAGCACGATGATGGCCAGCGCGGCGAGCCAATGCTGGAGCCGGGACAGCCCCAACACCATGCCGTCGAGCAACCACCACAGCGTCAGACCGAACAGCAGAGCCAGCGACAGACTCTTGCGGGTCAGGGGAATTCGATTCCACAGCTCGCGCAGGGAGCGCTTCAATCCGGCCTCCCTCGCAGGCGCACGCCGCCAGCACCGTTGCCGAGCACGGTTCGCCGCCAACGAATGGCATCACAAGTCTGGCCTGTAGTTCCAGAATCCGCAGGCACGCTGGTGCAGTCCCTCGACAGGGTCGGTGACGCTCGAAAGCCGAGTAATCAGTTCAACTAGCGGCCCTTACCTATTCGACTTGAATCGCAAAAAGGGCCCGCCAAGTCGGTTAGTTCCCAGCCCGTAGCCGGTCGAATGGGCCTGCCCCGTCGGGTTCGCGGCGCTTGCACGGACGGTCGTTTCGGCGCTGACAGAACCCGCGCAGAGAGGGGACGCCTGTGGAGTCGAATTGTGATTAGCGGTATTCTTGATTGTTTATGCGGGTTCTGTAGCGAGCTTTACCATGAAGGACGCGTTCCCCTTCCCCGTGGCACGGATCGGCATCATAGGCGGCGGCCAGCTCGGCCGAATGATGGTCAAGGCCGCCAAGCGGCTCGGTTGCACCTGTGTCGTGCTCGACCCGACGCCGGGCTCGCCCGCCGGCCAAGTGGCCGGGCACCAGATCGTCGGCGCCTACCACGACCCCGCCAAGCTACGGGAACTGGCCGAGTCCAGCGACGTCGTGACCTTCGACATCGAGGACATCGACACCGCGACGCTGCTCGAACTGGAGCGCGAGGGCCGACGCATCCATCCCTCGCCCGCCCTGCTGGCGGTCCTGCAGGACAAGCTCCAACAGAAGCAGCTGCTGCGCGACGCCGGCATCCCCACGGCCGACTTCGTCGACATGCCGACACCCGACCCGGCGGCGTTCGCCGCCTTCGGCTATCCGCTGGTGCAAAAGGCCCGGCGCGGCGGGTACGACGGCCGCGGCGTGGTCGTGCAAGAAGGAATTGGCCGTGCTGGTGGCCCGCGGCGCGGACGGGGACTGCCGCTGCTACCCGACGGTCGAGATGTGCTTCAGGCCCGGCCAGAACATCCTCGACATGCTGCTCGCACCGGCCGACCTGGCGCCGGAGACCACGGCGGCGACGGCGGCGCTGGCGGTGCGCACCGTCGAGGCAATGCAGGGCGTGGGGATCTTCGGGATCGAGATGTTCCTGGACCGGGACGGAGGGCTGCTGGTCAACGAGGTGGCGCCCCGCACCCACAACTCGGGCCACTACACCATCGAGGCCTGCGTCACCGACCAGTTCGAGCAGCACCTGCGTGCGGTCATCGGCCTGCCGCTGGGCTCGACCGAGCTGCTCAGCCCGGCCGCCATGATCAATCTGCTCGGCGCACCCGACCGGCGCGGCCGCCCGGTCATCGAAGGCATGGCCGCGGCGCTCGCCATCCCAGGTGTGTGCGTGCACATCTACGGCAAGGCGCAGACCTCGCCATACCGCAAAATGGGACACGTCACCGTGCTCGACCACGACATTGCGGCGGCCCGCGAAAAGGCCGAGCGGGTACGCGAACTGAGGGCCATCACCGCGGAGGGACCGGCATGAGCCAGCCGATCGTAGGCATCATCATGGGAAGCGATTCGGACCTGCCCGTCATGCAGGAGGCAGCCGACGCGCTCGCGCTCTTCGAGGTGCCTTTCGAGATGACGATCGTCTCGGCTCACCGCACGCCGGCCCGGCTGTTCGAGTACGCGACCCGGGCGGAAGCCCGCGGCCTGCGCGTGATCATCGCCGGCGCCGGCGGCGCGGCCCATCTGCCGTGCATGGCAGCCGCCATCACGCCGCTGCCCGTCATCGGCGTGCCGGTCAGGACCACGGCACTGGGCGGGCAGGATTCCCTGCTGTCGATCGTTCAGATGCCGGGCGGTGTGCCGGTCGCCACGGTGGCGATCAACGGTGCCAAGAACGCGGGTATCCTGGCCGCGCAGATCCTCGGCACCGGTGACGCCGAACTGCGACAGCGCGTCGCCGTCTACAAGAAGGACCTGGAGGCGACGGTCATGCGCAAAGTCGCCGAACTGGCCGACGATCCGGCCTGACCCCCCTCAGCGCCGTAACTGGGAAACGTCGCGCACCGCGCCACGGGCCGCCGAGGTGGTCAGCGCGGCATAGGCCTGCAGCGCTTGCGAGACCACGCGGTCCCGGTTCGCGGGCTGCCAGGCCCCTGCGCCGCGTGCCTCCATGGCCGCGCGCCGTTCGGCGAGCTGGGCGTCGCTCAACACCACCCGGATGCTCCGATTGGGGATGTCGATCTCGATGAGATCGCCCTCCTCGACCAGGGCGATGGCTCCTCCCTCGGCTGCCTCCGGCGACACGTGGCCGATCGACAGACCCGAGGTGCCGCCCGAGAAACGGCCGTCGGTGACCAGGGCGCAGGCCTTGCCCAGGCCCTTGGACTTCAGGTAGCTGGTCGGGTAGAGCATCTCCTGCATGCCGGGACCGCCCTTGGGACCCTCGTAGCGGATCAGGACCACGTCGCCGGCGTTGATCCGGTCGCCGAGGATGGCCTCGACCGCCGCATCCTGGCTCTCGAAGATGCGCGCCGGCCCGACGAAACCGCGCAGCGTGGAGGTCGGCACGCTGGTCGTGTAGCGCAGCTGCTCGGTCTCCAACATGCTCACGTCCACACCCGCGGTCTTCACGATACAGCCGTGCTCGGCGATGTTGCCGTAGAGCACGGCGAGCCCGCCGTCCTGCGAATAGGCGTGTTCGATGTCGCGGATGCAACCGGCGGCACGGTCGAGGTCGAGTTCCGGCCAGCGGCTCGACTGACTGAACGCGACCTGCGTGGGAACGCCGCCGGGACCCGCGAGGTAGCGGGCCATGGCCTGCTCCTCCTCGGAACGCGCGACGTCCCAGCGCGCCAGCGCCTCGCCCAAGGTGGCGCTGTGCACGGTCGGCACGTCGTCGTGGATCAGGCCGCCGCGGTCGAGTTCGCCGAGGATGCCGATCACCCCGCCGGCGCGGTGCACGTCCTCCATGTGATAGCGGCTGGTCGCCGGCGCGACCTTGCAAATGTTGGGCACCTTGCGCGAGAGCCGGTCGATGTCGTCCATGGTGAAATCGACGCCGGCCTCTTCCGCCGCCGCGAGCAGGTGCAGCACCGTGTTGGTCGAACCGCCCATCGCGATGTCCAGGCTCATGGCGTTCTCGAAGGCATCGAAGCTGGCGATCGTGCGCGGCAGGGCCGACACGTCGTCGCGCTCGTAATAACGGCGTGTCAGATCGACGATCAGGCGGCCGGCCTCGAGGAACAGTGCCTCGCGGTCGGCGTGGGTGGCCAGCAGCGAGCCGTTGCCGGGCAGGCTAAGCCCCAACGCCTCGGTCAGGCAGTTCATGGAGTTGGCGGTGAACATACCGGAGCAAGACCCGCAGGTCGGACAGGCGGAGCGCTCGATCCGGGCCACATCGGCATCCGTCTCGTTCGGGTCGGCCGCGCTGACCATGGCGTCGACCAGATCGAGCTTGACGTCGCCCTTGGCCGCCAGCCTGACCTTGCCGGCCTCCATGGGACCGCCCGAGACGAACACCGTCGGCACGTTCAGCCGCAGCGCCGCCATCAACATGCCAGGGGTGATCTTGTCGCAGTTGGAGATACACACCAGCGCATCCGCGCAGTGGGCGTTGACCATGTACTCGACCGCATCGGCGATGATCTCGCGCGAGGGCAGCGAATAGAGCATGCCGGCGTGGCCCATGGCGATGCCGTCGTCGACCGCAATGGTGTTGAACTCCTTGGCGACGCCGCCCGCCTTCTCGATCTCGCGCGCCACCAGCTGGCCGAGGTCCTTCAGGTGCACGTGGCCAGGCACGAACTGGGTAAAGGAGTTGGCGACCGCGATGATGGGTTTGTCGAAGTCGCCGTCCTGCATGCCCGTGGCGCGCCACAGCGCGCGCGCGCCGGCCATGTTGCGGCCGTGGGTGGTGGTGCGTGAACGATACTGTGGCATGGCTGCCTCGCTGTCCTGGACCTAGTAGCCGCACATTATCCACCAACACCGCCGGCGTAACACGCCGATGGCGCCAATCGGACAAGTGTCCTATAGTTTCACACAGTACCATCCGGAGTCTTTCGCCCGCCATGGCACGCAAGAGCGAGCGCACCCGCCAACGCATCGTCGAGGCTGCCAACCGCCTCTTCTATCACCAGGGCTACAACCGGACCTCGTTCTCCGACGTCGTCGAGGCGGCCGGCGTGCCACGCGGCAATATTTACTACTACTTCAAATCCAAGGACGACATTCTGCGCGCGGCCATCGACTACCGGCTGGAGCGCATCGGGCGCATGCTCGAGGGTTGGTCCGAGAGCTATCGCACGCCGGTCGAACGCATCAAGCGCTTCCTGGACATCCTGCCCGACAGCGTCGACTCTCTGCGCCAGTACGGCTGCCCCATGGGTTCGCTCAACACCGAGCTGGGCAAGGAGCAGCGCGACCTGCAGCAAGAGGCGCGCGGACTGTTCACCCTGTTCGAGGACTGGCTGGCCGACCAGCTTGCGGAGCTCGGCTATGCGGGCTCCGCGCGCGAACTGGCCCGGCGTCTGCTGGCGTGGGGCCAGGGCATCAGCGTCATTACCCACGTGCACGGGGACGCCGAGTTCCTGCAGCGCGAAAAGGCGCGCATCGACCGCTGGGTCGATCGGCTCGCCGCCGGAGACGACACGTGTCTGACCGATTGAGGCGTGGTCCGCACGCCCGAGGCCCGGTATGAGCTACCCCGACGTCATGACCATGCTGCGCGGGCTCATTGCCGCACCCTCGGTGAGCAGCGTCAGCCCCGACTGGGACCAATCGAACGAGGCGGTGATCGACGTCCTGGCCGATTGGTGCGAGGCGGCCGGCTTCGGCGTGGAGAAACTCGCGGTGCCCGGCTATGCGGGGAAGTACAACCTCGTTGCGAGCCGCGGCAGCGGCCCCGACGGACTGGTGCTGGCCGGCCATACCGACACCGTGCCCTGCGACCCGCCGTTGTGGTCCAGCGACCCCTTCACCCTCACCGAGCGCGACGGCCGGCTCTACGGGCTGGGCACCTCGGACATGAAGGGCTTCTTCGCCGTGGTGCTGGAGGCGCTGCGCGGCCTGGACCTCGCCGTCCTGCGTCACCCCCTGGTGGTGCTTGCCACCGCTGATGAGGAGAGCAGCATGAGCGGCGCCAAGGCGCTGGTCGACGCCGACCGCCGACTCGGGCGCCACGCGGTGATCGGCGAACCGACCGGGCTGCGGCCGGTGCGCATGCACAAGGGCATCGCCATGGAGGCGCTGCGCCTGCGCGGGCGGGCCGGTCACTCCAGCGACCCGAGCCTGGGCAACAACGCACTCGAGGGCATGTACGAGGCCATCGGGGAGCTTCTGACCTGGCGCGCGGAGCTGCAGCAGCGCTACCACGACCCGCTGTTCGCGGTACCGGTGCCGACGCTCAACCTCGGACACATCCACGGCGGCGACAACCCGAACCGCATCTGCGGACAGTGCGAACTGCACTTCGACCTACGCCCCCTGCCGGGCATGGATCTCGACGAACTGCGCGCCGAGTTCGACCGACGCATGGCAGCGCGGCTCGCCGACTCCGGCCTGGTGATAGAACGGGTGTCGCTGTTCGAGGGGATCCCGGCCATGGCGACGCCCGAACTCGCCGCCATCGTCCAGGCGGCGGAGCGGCTGACCGGACACAGCGCCGAGGCAGTCGCCTTCGGCACCGAGGGCCCGTACCTCAATCGCCTGGGTATGCAGACCATCGTCCTCGGGCCCGGCGACATCGATCAGGCACACCAACCGGACGAGTACCTCGCCCTCGAACGCATCGCGCCGAGCGTGCGCATCCTGCGCGGGTTGATCCGGGAGTTCTGCCTGTGACCGGGCCCGCTGTCGGCGCGCGGAGCACGGCGCTCATCGGTCCGCGACCGGTGAGGCCCAGCCTTCCGGCCGCGGGCGCCGCTGCCCGGTTGTCGACACCATTGCGGGAACCCCGACCGTGACTGCCAAACCACATTTCGTCGACTGGTTCCGCCGCGCCTCGCCCTACATCCACGCCCACCGCGGCCGCACCTTCGTGTTGTGCTTCGGCGGCGAGGCAGTGGCCTCCGAGGACTTTCCCAACCTGGTCCACGACATCGCCCTGCTGCACGGCCTGGG
>JARRQB010000118.1:0-5253 GCA_037382265.1 Gammaproteobacteria bacterium
GACGGCTATTGTTATCTTGTTGTTGATAGCGAAGGTGGCGGCGAAACCACACTCAGTATCAAATCCACGTGCGGAGAGACCTAAGCGAAAACTGACCAGCGACGGCGGCGACGTGCTGGTCACCGGTGCGGCCGGTGGGGTCGGCAGCGTGGCGGTGGCCCTCCTCGGCAAGCTCGGCTACCGGGTGATCGCCGCGACCGGCCGGCCCGCGGAGCGCGACTACCTGGTCGGCCTCGGGGCGGCGGACATTGTTGACCGTGCCGAGTTCGCCGGGCGAGCGAAGCCGCTCGCGCGCGAGCGCTGGCAGGCAGCGGTGGACGTGGCCGGCGGCAACACGCTGGCCAACGTGTTGAGCCAGGTGGTCTACGGCGGCGCGGTCGCGGCCTGCGGTCTGGCCGACTCGATGGAACTGCCCGGCTCTGTTGCCCCCTTCATCCTGCGCGCGGTCACTCTCTACGGCATCGACTCGGTACGGGTGCCGATCGCGCGGCGCCAAGAGGCCTGGGCGCGTATCCTGCGCGACCTGGACCTCGAACGCCTGGAGGCGATGAGCCGCGAGATCGACCTCGCCGACGTGCCGGCGGCGGCGGAGGCCATTCTCGAGGGCAAGGTGCGCGGGCGCACCATCGTCCGTGTGGCGGCCTGAGCCGCCGCAGCCGAGCGCCCTGTGACCAAGTTGCCGTTTCCCTGGATCGCGCTGGGCGTCGGCCTGTTCCTCGCCTTGGGCATGCTGCTCGGTGGTGCGGCAGCGCCGGCAGACGAACGGGCACTGCCCCTGCTCACGTTGCTGCTCGGCGCCGAGCTCGGCTTTCTGGTCACCGGTGCGGGCGCGGTCGTGGCGGCGCGCCGGCTCGCGGCCGGCGTGGGCGCGGTGCCGGTCATGCTGTTCGCGGCGTGCGCGGCGTTGGCCGTCGGCTTCGCCTGGCTCGGCCTGGCGCTGTGGCCGATGCCGGCGATCTGAAGCCGGCCCTCACCTGGCGCACAGGCTCTCGACGATGCCGCACCAGGCCCGTGCCAGATTGTCCCGGTCGTAGCCGCCGCCGCCGAGCACCAGCAGTCGCCCCTCGCAGTAGCGTTCGGCCATGGCGCGCAGCGCGGCGGCGACGCGGGCGTGGCTTGTGCTGGACAGCGCCAGGTCCGTGAGCGGATCGCCGGCTATGCTGTCGGCGCCGGCCTGCAGGATGAAGAACTCCGGCGCATGGCGTTCCAGGAAGGCTTCCGCTCGCGGCCAGAGCTTGGCGAACACCGTGTCGTCGCTGCCCGGCGGCAGCGGAATGTTCAACTTCCGGCCCCGGGCAGCGCCCAGGCCCGTCTCCCCGATCCGTCCGGTTCCCGGGTACAGGTAGTCGCCGTCCTCGTGGAAGTCGACGTGGATGATTGCGGGGTCGGCCTCGTAACCGTAGAAGACTCCGTCGCCGTGATGGGCGTCGATATCGACGTAGGCGATCCGGGTCAGCCGGTAGACCTGCTTGAGCCGCTCGATGACGAGGGCACAGTCGTTCACAGCGCAGAATCCCGCCGCCGCGTCTCGCCTGGCGTGGTGCAGGCCGGCGATGGGTACCAGGGCCTGCCGGCAAGTACCCGCCATGATCCGGTCCGCCGCATCCAGCACGCAACCGACGACCGCGAGCGAGGCCTCCAATATGCCGGGAAACACCGGCGTGTCGCCGTCGTCGAGCAGGCCGACGCCGGCGGCGGATGCCTTGCTCAGCCGCTCGACGTAGCCGACGGTGTGAAACCGGGTCAACTCGGCGGGATCGGCTGGGCACGCGGTGCGCAGGGCAGTGCGTGCGTCCAGCCCGCGGCGTCGGAACTCGCGTGCGAACGCGGTGTAACGATCGCCGCCGAACGGGTGCCCGGCGCCGAAGCCGTACGCGGCTAGGCCCGGTTCAAGGTAGACGCAAACGCCGGGGGTGGCCGCGGCGCGCACCGCCCTACCCGGTTATGTTGGGCGGGTCCAGGTCGGGAATCGGCGGCGTCGCGTTGCAGGCCTCGCGTACCATCCAGGCACGCAGCATGTCCACGTGCCCGTCCTCCTCGGTGGCCATCTGCGCGGCGACCCCGCGGACGTCTTCGCCGCCGGCCTCGCGGGCCACGCAGGCGTAGAAGTCCCGCCCCTTGATCTCGTTGTGCAGCGCCAACTCCAGCGCCTGGCACTTGTTCATGAGGTAGTTGGCGTCCTCCAGGGCGGGTGCCTCGGGGCTCTCCGGGGTCGTCCACTTGAAGTCCCAGGGCGAGATCTCGGGCAGCTCGTAGGACTCGGCCAGGGTTCGGACCTCCGCGGCGTGCAGGTCCCCGTACTCGGCCATGGTGCGGAACAGGCCCGCGACCTCGGGGTTGTTGTGCACCTCCATGCTGTCGGCGAGTTCGCGGTACCGCTCGGCCGATTCCAGTTCGAGTTGCAGCGCGTGAGCCAGAAACTCTGGCATGGAGTTGATGGTCCGTTCTTGGTTGGCGTTCATGCACGAAACTCCTGTTCGAGCGTCGCCAGATCGGCGCTGACGCGGTTTTCGGGCTGCCACACGGGTAATTCCTGGGCATAGATCAGGCCGGCCGACATGCCGTCGTCGCCGTGGATCAGTTGCGCTGCCTCGACCGGGTCGGCGGTAGCGGCCTCGGAAAACGGGTGCACCTGCTCCTTCCAGTGTTTCTGTTCGGGCCGGAAGGTCTGGCACGGGCTGAGCACCTGCAGAAACGCGAAACCCGGGTGGCAGATGGCCTCGACCAGCAGGCGGCTGAGCTCGGTCGGATCACCCGAGAAGCCGCGCGCGATGAAGGTCGCGCCGGCGGCCAGCGCGATAGCGGCCGGCTGGAAGCGCCGCACCCCGGTGCCACGGGGCGTCATCTTGCTCGCGCCCCAGTCCGGCGAGGTGGTGGGCGAGGCCTGCCCCTTGGTCATGCCGTAGACGCGGTTGTCCATGACGATGTAGGTCATGTTCATGTTGCGTCGGCAGGCGTGCAGGAAATGGTTGCCGCCGATGGAAAAGCCGTCGCCGTCGCCGCCGGCCACGATCACCGTCAGGTCGGGTCGGGCGGCCTTGAGCCCGGCGGCGACCGGCAGCGCACGTCCGTGCACGCCGTGGAAGCCGTAGCTGTCGATGTAGGCCGGCAGCCGCGACGAACAACCGATCCCGGAAACGACGGCGACCTCCTCCTTGGGCAGCGCCAGGTGGGCGAGTGCCTTGGTGACCGCGGACAGCACGGCAAAGTGTCCGCAACCCGGACACCAGATCGGTTTGATCTCGGACTTGTAGTCCTTGGCGCGCGGTGCGGATCTGCGATCGACTGCGGGTGAACTCATGTCATGCCTCGCTGATGGCGGTGACGATTTCGCCCGGCCTGAGCGGCAACGGACCGGGTCGGGCTAGGGAGCGGGCGCTGCCGGGCAGGGCGTCCTCGGAGACGAGGTAGTGGAACAGCTGGCCGCCGTGATTCTGTTCGATCACCCAGATTGCCGAGGCGCCGGCCAGGGCGTCGAGCAGTGCGCTCCGCTGCAGCGGCATGAGCAGGCGCAGCGCGACCACCCGCGTCGGGGTGCCGCCGCGACGCAGCCGATCGGCTGCCTCGAGCGCCGCGCCGGCACTCGACCCCCAGGTCACCAGGCAGAGTTCGCCGTCGCCGTCGATCTCCGCCCAGCGTTCGCCGTAGGCGAACGCATGGAGTTTGCGGGAGCGCTTCTCCATCTGCTCGAGATGGTCGATGGCCCGGCTCGACGGCGTGCCGTGCTCGTTGTGCTCCAGGCCGTCGGCGGTGTACATGCCGCACGCCTGCCCGGGCACCGACATCGCCGAGACGTCGCCGTCGGCCAGCGAGTAGCGGTGGTACCGATCCGGTGTTGCGTCAAGGCGCCGCCGCTCGAGCGGCGGCGCGCGCAACCCGGGTGCCGGGGTGATCGCGCGCGACTGGCCCAGCGACTGGTCGGACAGCACGATCGCCACCGTCTGCAGGTGTTCGGCAAGGCGCACGGCCCACTCGGTGGTGAACACGCAGTCTGCGATGTCGAGCGGGGCCAGCACCAGGTGGGGGGCGTCGCCGTGCAGCCCAAACAGTGCGATGTTGAGATCGGCCTGCTCGGACTTGGTCGGGATGCCCGTGGAGGGGCCGCCGCGCATCACGTTGACCACCGTCGTGGGCGTCTCGCTGGTGACCGCCAGGCCGAGCCCCTCCATCATCAGGCTGAGGCCGGGGCCGGAGGTCGCGGTCAGTGCCGGCACGCCGCCGAACGAGGCGCCGATGATCATGTTGACCGAGGCGAGTTCGTCCTCGGCCTGTAGCAGCGAGCCGCCGAGTTGCTCCAGACGCGGCGCCATCCACTCGAGCATTTCGCTGGCCGGGGTGATCGGGTAGGCCGCGACGAAGCGCACGCCCCCGCGCAGCGCGCCCAGGCCGCAGGCCTCGTTGCCGCTGATGTTCCAGGGCGCCTCGAGCACCGCGGGCAGGGGTGCCGGTGCGTTCGCCGAGCCCAGCTCGTAGCCGAGCGCCAGGCAGGCCAGCGAACTGGACATCACCGCCTCGCCCTTGTCGCCCAGGACCGACCGCAGGGCGGCCTGCATGGTCTCGCGGGGTATGCCGCTGGCCGCGCCCAGCGTGCCGAGCGCCACCATGTTGAGGCGCCCGCCCGTGACCGTCTTTGCCTGCTCGCGGAAAGGCGCCTCGATGACCTGAGCGCCGGTCGCGGTCAGGGCCTCGGGCAGTTCACCGGCGTCCGGGTCGGCCAGTATGCGGCTGCCGGAATTCAGCGGGATCTCGTCGGTGAACCGGTCGATGTTCAGCCAGTCCAGACCGACCAGGAAGTCGTAGTAGTCGTCCATGCAGGCGACCGGCGTGGTGCCGAGCCGCAGCATGGCGGCGGATTCGCCGCCGCGGATCTGCGGGCCGGCCGAGCGGTTCATCAGGCCGTAGAGACCCGCCCGCGCGGCGGCCTCGAGGTAGCCCAGACCGGTGGTCACGGCGCCGCTGCCCCCGGAGCCCGTGACGGCGACCGAGAGACGGAGGGGGAGTTGACTGGCGTGGTCTGGAGGCATGGGCTCGCTCGGTTTGGGGATCTTGGTTTGGCGCGTTATTCTGATAAGAGTAGCCGAGTGCGACGCAAAACCAATTGGGGCAGGTCAAAGGTGATCCACGCCGCACCCGGCGTGGTGATCCTTGGCGGTGAGGAAGGAGCCCCGCGAAGCGCCTTGAACAGGAGTTCGAGAGGCCACGTCTACCTGGCGCCGCGGTGGCGCTGTTGCGGGCGGCCGCGGTCGACGCCGC
>JARRQB010000119.1:0-5248 GCA_037382265.1 Gammaproteobacteria bacterium
CCGCGGCTGCCGGCGCAGGGACGGGCAGGCCGGGGCGCGGCTGACGGTCGAGCGCAAGGCATTGACGAGACCCGGGGAAAACGAGCTCTTGTCACGTTTGTTGCGTCACGGCCTTCGACCGGTTGGCGAGACCTCGGGCAAGCTCCCGGGTGCTGGGCCTGGCAGGCACCGCATCCCAAGCCCGTGGCACAGGTGGGGAATCAGCGCAACTCCCGCATCGGCCACGCTCAGCGCGATGCTGAGGTCGCGCAGCTGGGTCACCTTCAGGCCGGGATGGCCGCACGGGTTGATGCGGCCGAAGGGTTCCAGATCCATGTCCACGTTGAGGGCGAGGCCGTGATAGCTGCAGCCGCGACGCACGCGCAGGCCGAGCGAGGCGATCTTGCGGCCTGCGACGTACACCCCGGGGGCGTCCCGGCGGGCGGCGGCGGTCGTTCCGTAGGCCGCGAGCAGGTCGACCACGACGCACTCGAGCAGGCTAACCAGTTCGCGGATGCCCTTGCCGGCGCGACGCAGGTCGAGCAGCAGGTAGACGACGAGCTGGCCCGGGCCGTGGTAGGTCACTTGGCCGCCGCGGTCGCTCCGGACTACGGGGATGTCGCCGGCATCGAGTACGTGCTCGGGACGGCCGGCCTGGCCCAGGGTGAATACCGGCGGGTGCTCGAGCAGCCACAGTTCGGAGGGGGTGTCCGGGGTGCGCTCGTCGGTGAAACTGCGCATGGCCTGCCAGGTTGGCAGATAGTCCCGCAGCCCCAGGTGCCTGACGACTATCGGGTCACTCACAGGCGCATCAGCACCTTTTCATGCGCTGTCAGGTCTTTGTAGATGGCGTTTAACTGGTCGTGACTGTGGGCCTCGATGAGTACGGTAACCGAGACGTACTTGCCGTTGCGGCTCGCCTTGACCATGAGGCTGTCCCGGCTGGCCGTCGGGCAGTGCTGGCGTACGATGTCGAGCACCAGCAGCTCGAAGCCGGGCTCGGCCAGTCCCATCGCCTTGATGGCGTACTCGCAGGGGAATGCGAAGCCGGTGGGTTCGGCGCTCACGTGCGGCATTCCCCGCCCGCCCGCAGCATCTCCTTGCAGGCACCGTACAGCTCGCGCATCTGCTGCCAGTAAGGCCCGGGGCGGCCGCCGCCGACGGCGCGGCCGTTCAACTGTGTTACCGGCATCACCTCGCGGGTGGAGCTGGTGAGCCAGACCTCTTCGGCGAAGTCGAGGTCGAGCATGCTGATGCTGGCCTCGGCGTAGGGCAGGCCGGCCTGTTGCGCGAGCTCGAGCACCAGGTCGCGCGTGACCCCCGGCAGCAGCCACTGGCTGTTGGGTGGGGTTATCAACAGGCCCGAGTTGACGATGAACAGATTGGATGCGGTGCCCTCGATGACCTTGCCGTCGCGGACGAAGATAGCCTCGTCCGCCCCCTCGTCGCGGGCCTGGGAGTGGCCGAGTACGTTCGCCAGCAGCGTGGTGGCCTTGATGTCGCAGCGCATCCAGCGAATGTCGTCCAGGGTGACGGCGGACACGCCCCCTGCGGCGACCCTGGGGTCGGGTTGGGGCAGCAGCGAGGCGAAGGCGAACACGTTGGGCGACACCTCGGCCGGTATGACGTGGCTGCGCCCGGCATAGGCACCGCGGGTAACCTGGACGTAGACGTACTGGTCGGCGCCGTCGAGCTGCCGCACCAGTTCCTCCAACACCGCGAACCATTCGCTGTGATCGAGCGGGTTCGTCATGCGGATCGCCGCCAGGCTGCGGTCGAGTCGGGCGATGTGCTGTGAGGCGCGAAACAGCCGGCCACCATAGGCGGGGATGACCTCGTAAACGCTGTCGCCGAACAGCAGGCCGCGATCGGTGATGGGGACGTGGGCCTCGGCCTGAGGCACGAAGCGGCCGTTGAGGTAGGCCTTGGGCGCGAGGGTGGTCACGGCTTCACTCGAGCAGCATCAACACGCTGTCGACGGCCGTGCGCCACAGGCCGCCGTCCGGGACGCCGGCCAGGGCCACCAGCGGGGCCTGGGCCACGCTGGCGCCGTCCAGTTCGACGATCAGGTGACCGAGTTCGTCGCCCTGGGCCACGGGGGCCTCGATCAGCGGCCGGATCTCGGTGCGCGCCTGCAGTTCGTCGTAGCGCCGGCGCGGGATGGTAACGAACAGATCGCGGGTCACGCCGAGGGCCACCTGCTCGCGTTCGCCCTTCCAGACCCGGGTGGCGGTGAGTGCGTCGCCGGCTCCGTACAGGCGGTGGGTCTCGAAGAAACGGAAGCCGTAGTTGAGCAGCGACAGAGTCTCGCTGGCGCGCTCGGCCTCGCTGGCCGTGCCCATGACCACCGAGATCAGCCGCATGCCGTCGCGCTCGGCGGAAGCGACCAGGCAATAGCCGGCGGACTCGGTGTGGCCGGTCTTGACGCCGTCGACCGAGGCGTCGCGCCACAGCAGGGTGTTGCGATTGGGCTGGCGAATGTCGTTCCAGGTGAATTCCTTCTCGGAGTAGAGTTCGTACCACTTCGGAAACTCGCGGATCACGGCCGCGGTGAGGCGGGCGATGTCGTGCGGCGTGGTGTAGTGGTTCGGGTCGGGCAGACCGGTGGCGTTGACGAAGTGGGTGTTGTCCATGCCGAGCCTGCGGGCGTGCTCGTTCATCAGATCCGCAAACGCCTCCTCGCTGCCGGCGACGTGCTCGGCGAGCGCCACGCTGGCGTCGTTGCCCGACTGGACGACCATGCCGCGCAGCAGGTCCTCGAGCGTGACGCGGGTGCCGACCTCGACGAACATGCGCGAGCCCGGCGTGCGCCAAGCCTTTTCGCTGATCAGCACCTGATCGCTCGGCTTGAGACCGCCCTGTTCGAGTTCCCGGAACACCAGGTAGCCGGTCATGATCTTGGTGATACTCGCCGGTTCCAGGCGGGTGTCGGCGTTGAACTCCGAGATCACGTACCCGCTGTGCGGGTCGATCAGCAGGTGCCCGGTTCCGGCTACCTGCGGCGCGGCGGGCACCGGCGGCGCGGCAGCCGACAGGCGCGCACCTGTTACCAGGCAGATCGTGAGGATCAGGCAGAGGGAGGTCTTTGTCGCGGCAGTGAGCATACTGGGGGTTGGCGTCCGGTCGGCTGGTTCCGGGACCGATTGTAACAAGCTCAGTCGACGACGACGTGACTGTCCCGAATCCCCAGGCCCTCGAGCCGGCTGGCCACCCGGTCGACCTGGTCCACCGACGGCAGCGGACCCACCTGCACCCGGTAGATGCTGCCGGGCCCGTCCGCCAGCAGGACGCGCACCGGTTGTTCGAGCGCCTGGGCGAGCCGGTCGCGCAGGCGGTGCGCGTTGTGCGCGTTGCTGAAGGCGCCAGCCTGCAGAAAGAAGCGGGTGTGTCCGGCAGTCGCGGGGGGTGGCGCGGACGGCGCACTGCGCACCGCGACGAGCGGGGCGGCCGGATCCACGGCCCGCACCTCGACCGGCGCGGTGCCCTTCTCGAGCATGCCCAGCCTGTAGGCCGCGGCATAGGACAGGTCGATGACCCGGTTGGCATGGAACGGGCCGCGGTCGTTGATGCGTACCACCACGCTGCGGCCGTTTTCCAGGTTGGTGACGCGCGCGTAGGTTGGCAGCGGCAGGTGTTTGTGCGCCGCCGTCATGGCGTACATGTCGTAGGTCTCGCCATTGGAGGTCTTGCGGCCGTGGAATTTCGTGCCGTACCAGGAGGCGATGCCGCGCTCGACGTGGTCGCGGCTGGAGTCCATCACCTCGTAGCGCCGTCCGAACACGACGTAGCTGGGCGGGTTGCCGCCCCGGCTCCTGGGCTCGACGCGCGGCACCGCGTCGCGGACCTTGCTCAGATCGGGATGCTGATCCGGGGCGCCGTCGCGTTCCCCCACCGTGGGTTGGCGGCCGCCGCAGCCCGCGAGCAGGCTGCATACCAAAACCGCGACCCACCAGGCGCGCACGTCAGTCACGGGCCTCGGCGGTCTGCGTGGCGGCATGGCGCAGGGCAAGGATTTCACGACTGAGCTGCAGCACCGCCATGGCATAGAGATTGCTGTGATTGTAGCGGGTGATGACGTAGAAGTTTTCGAGTCCGGCCCAGAAGTCTTCACCCTCCGCTTGTTCGAGGGCGACCACGCTGGTCTTCGCGTCGTCGGGCAGCTCGGGGTCGAGTCGGTAGCCGCTGGCGCGCAGTTGGCCGACCGTCAACGAGGGCTTCATGCCGGCCTCGACGAAGGCCTCCGGCCGGTCATGCACGCCGCTTATCGGGGCTGCCACGGGGGCGCCGCGAGTCCAGCCGTGCACCGCAAAATAATTGGCGACCGAGCCGATGACGTCGGCGTCGTTCTGCCAGATGTCGCGCGTGCCGTCGCCGTCGAAGTCCACCGCGTAGGCGCGGTAGCTCGAGGGGATGAACTGGGGTCGCCCCATGGCGCCGGCGTAGGAGCCGGTGGGCTGGCGCGGGTCCAGGCTCTCCTCCCGGCTCAGTAGCAGGAACTCCTCGAGCTGCCGGAGGAAGAAGGCGGCGCGCTTGGGGTAGTGGAAGCCCAGGGTGTAGAGGGCGTCGAGCACCCGGTGGTTGCCCGTGTGCCGTCCGTAGTAGGTCTCCACGCCGATGATGGCGACGATGATCTCCGGGGGCACGCCGTACTGCGCTTCGGCGCGGCGCAGGGCCGCGGCGTTGGCGCGCCAGTAGTCCACCCCGGCCCGCGCGCGCTCGGGCTTGACGAAGATCTGGCGGTATTTCCACCAGGGCAGGCCTTCGGCCGGCCGGGCGATGGCATCCAGGATGTTCTGCTGCTTCTGCGCGTCGCCCAGGACCGCCTGGAGTTCGGTGCGCGCGAAGCCGTACTCGCGGCTCAATCGTTCGACGAAGTCCCCGACCCCGTCGGCCGCGGCGGCACCGGGGCTGTTCAGGGCGGTCAGCGTCAACAGGCTGGCGGCGAGGGCTGGACGGAGAAGGGTTCGCATATCAGGTGGGCAGCAGCTTGCGGTGGGTATGCACGGACATGAGGATACCGAAGCCTGCCAACAGGGTCACCAGCGAGGTGCCGCCGTAACTTACCAGCGGCAGGGGTACGCCGACGACCGGCAGGAGCCCGGTCACCATGCCGGTATTGACGAAAAGATAGACAAAGAACACCAGCACGAGCGAGCCGGAGAGCAGGCGCGAGAAATTGCCCTGGGCCTGGGTGGCGATGTGCAGCCCGCGCAGGATCACGAACAGGTAGAGGGCGAGCAGCAGCAGCGCGCCGGCTAGGCCGAATTCC
>JARRQB010000120.1:0-5245 GCA_037382265.1 Gammaproteobacteria bacterium
TTGCGTCTCGGCGAGAGGGATCTCCCGTAGCTGAGCGTTTTCTGTTTCTCTCGCAAAGCACGCTAAGGACGCCAAGAAAACCCCTTTATCGCCGTTCTTTGCGCCCTTGGCGTGCTTTGCGAGAACAAATTTTGCTGTTGCCGTTCTTTGCGTCCTTGGCGCTCTTTGCGAGATAAAGCCTTTCGCCGTTGCCGCTTTTCTGCATCCTTAAGAGCTCTTTGCGAGAGAACGCCTTTTGCCGTTTTTTGCGCGCTTGGCGAGCGCAACCGTCAGCCGTTCGCGCGCGTCAGCGCGAACAACACCGGGCTGGCGGGTACGGGACTGCGTTCGACGGCGACCGCGAAGCGCCCAGTCTGCGCTTCTGCCCACGCCCGCACGACCGCGAGTTCCGCGGCGCCGCCCGGGTGGCCGACGTAGGCCAAGACGCTGAGCAGGCCGCCCGGGCGCAGCAGTCGAGCGGCGGCGTCCAGGGCCGCCCGGGTGGTCGCCGCCCGGGTGGTGAGGCGCTTGTCCCCACCGGGCAGGTAGCCCAAGTTGAAAGTGACTGCTGCGACGCGGCCGTGTTCCTCGGCGGGTACCAGCTCCAGCAGCCGTTCGTGCCCGGCTCGGTGCAGGCGGACCGCGCCCTGCAGGCCTGCCGCCGTCAGCCGCCGCCCGGCCGCGTCCAGCGCCGTCGGTTGGATATCGCAGCCGATCACCCGCCCGCCGGGCGCGACCCGGCGGGCCAGGAACAGGGTGTCGTGGCCGTTGCCGACCGTGGCGTCCACGGCCAGGTCACCGGGTACGAGCACGGCCGCCAGCAGGCGGTGCGCGCGCCCGGTGAGGCGCTCCGGCGGGGGCGCACTCACGCGGGCTGGAGCGCCGCGCAGCGGGCTGGGTCGGCCTCGGCCGGCAGCGGCGTCCCGTGTTCGAGGTGCTCGATCAGCCGGCCTGCGTACCAGGGGATGGTCAGGCTGCCCCTGGCGCCGAAGCCGTTGAGCACGCACAACCGGGGTTGGCGAGGGTGTCGTCCGACGAACGGCTGGCGGTCGGCGCTGCCGGGCCGCACCCCGACGCGCTGGTCGCTAACGCTCAGGCGTCCGGCCTCCGGCAGCATGGCTCGGACCCCGGCCAGGATCTCGTCCCGGGCAGCGGCTGTCGGCGCGGGGTCGGTGTCCTCGGGGTCGTGGGTGGAGCCCGCTCGACAGCCGCCCCCGACCAGCGGCACCAGCCAGTGCGCGCCGTTGACGATGCGATCGGGCAGACCCGCTGCGGCCTGCAGCGTCAGGATCTCGCCGCGGTCGGTACGCAGCGGCAGCCAGTCGAACCAGGGGTTGGCCGCAAGCCGGTGGCCCTCGCAGTAGACGACCTGGCCGGCGGTGACCCCGCCCCAGGAGACCTGCCCGTCGCCCGGCCTGAGCGCGGCGTGGTCCAGGGCCTCATCGCGCAGGCAGCCCGCGGCGATCAGTTCGGCGCGAACGTCGGCCAAGATGTCGGCGACATCAAGATAGCCGGTAAGGTGCTGGTGAAATCCGCCGCACGGGGCGTGCACCGGCTGGCCGCTGCGCCCCGCGGCGAAGCGTTCGCCGAGGTAGGCGGCGGCGCGCGGCTCCGCGGCGCGGCGTTCCCAGAACCGAACCTGCTCGGGCGAGCGGAACAGCCGCAGCATGGGCAGCGCGTGGAAGTAGCGACGGCCGAAGTGACGCCCGATCCGTTCGTACAACCCTTCGGCGGCCTGCCGCCAGTCCTCGATGCGCGCCGGCAGGCTGTAGCGCATGCCGGCGAGCGGGTTGACCAGGCCGGCCGCGGCCGTGGAGGCCGCGCCCCGATGCGCGTCGTCGATCACCAGCACGCGCCTGCCGCGCTCGCGGAGTTGCCAGGCGAGCAGGCTGCCGGCCAGCCCCTGGCCGACGATCAGGTAGTCCCAGTCGCTGTGCTGCACCATGCGGGCATTGTACGCACCGCCCCCTGTGCTTCGTGCGGGCGCGGTCTGCTTCGGGGCGCTGATCGCAGCGCGGCGTGGCCAAACGGTGGCGGCCCGGGGGGGTCAGCCGAGGTGCTCGGTCGCCGCGCTTGAATCGGCGCCGGCCGCGGCGTGGTCGAACGCGCCCAGCGCGCGGCGAATGACCGCCCGCGCCCGTTCGGCGGCTGCCTTGCGCGTCATGCCGCGCATGTCGAGCGGTTCGGCGAACGTGACCTTGACCCGGGTGGCGGGACGCTTGAGCAGGTTGAGCAGATTGTCGACCAGGCGCTGGTTGCCGGTGTACGGCGCTACCGGGTCGCGGTGGCCGTCCAGATGATAGTACAGCGTGACCGGGATCACCGGCGTTTCCGCCTCGATGGCGGCGGCAAACAGGCGCGAGAAGAAGGGGCGCACGTCGCTGCCGTCGGTGGTGGTGCCCTCGGGAAACAGTGTCAGCATGCCGTTGGCGGCGAGCTGGTCTTTGATGGTGGCGGTGATGGCAGCCGTTTCGTAGCCGCCGCGCCGCATGAACAGCGTGCCCGAGGCTGCGGCGAGCCAGCCCACCAGGGGCCACCGCCGTACCTCCGCCTTGGACAGGAAGCAGCTGTGAGTCAGGCTACCGATCACGGGGATGTCGAGCCAGGAGATGTGGTTGGCAACCAGCAGGGCGGGCCCTTGCGGACGGGCGCCGGTCACGTCCACCTCGACGTGCAGGATGCGCAGCGCCCGGTCGTGCCACCAGGACACCACGTAGGGGTTGTGTCGGTAGCGGCCGGTCGCGCGATCCCGGCGCGTCAGCAGGGCGGTGAGCATGGCCCCGAGGATCACGTGCAGCAGCAGCCGCGGGCTGCGCCAGGCAAAACGGAGCCAACTCACCGCGGCCCTACCCGCGGGTGTCCGCTGCAGGAAGTGGCGACGACCGGGCCGGCGTCCCGCTCGCGCACCAGGAGGTGCCGGCAGTGCTCATCGAACGCGTCCTGGTCGATGCCGCGGTCCGCGCTTTGGCGTTGCGCGCCCGACGCTTGCGCAAACGCCGTGTAGCGCAGACGTTTCGGAGCGAGCCTGTCGGCTTCCCTGCCGGCCAGTTCGACGTACAGCGCCGGTCTGACCCTGGTTTCCCGGTATGTTGGCGAGTGCACTCATGTCCTGGCCCGTCCGTACGGTGGAAATTCTAGCGATCTTGGGCAGAAAGGTTGGCACTTCCGCGTCAGCGTGGTGACCGCTCGATGTCGCTGCGCGCAGGCGAACCGGTGTCGTCTGCCGCGGGGGCGGCGGTGCTGCGGTGCACAATTGCGTTAGACTGTCAGTCCGAGTACCGGTGGACCCGCATGCACGACGACCGACCTGCCCCGCACGACAGCCTGCTGGCGCGCGTTTCAGTACCCGCCGACCTGCGGCGACTGCCGATCGCCGAGCTGCCGACGCTGGCGGCCGAGTTGCGCCGTTTTCTCATCGACTCGGTGTCGCGTACCGGCGGGCACCTGGCGGCCGGGCTGGGCGTGGTCGAACTGACCGTTGCGCTGCACTATGTGTTCGACACGCCCGGCGATCGCCTGATCTGGGATGTGGGCCACCAGGCCTATCCGCACAAGATCCTGACCGGGCGGCGCGAGCGCATGGCGACGCTGCGCCGCAAGGACGGCTTGTCGGGTTTTCTGCGCCGGGAGGAGTCCGAGTACGACGCCTTCGGGGCCGGTCATTCCAGCACTTCGATCAGTGCGGCCCTGGGGATGGCGGTGGCGGCCAAGCTCGCCGGCCTTCAGCGCGAACACATCGCGGTGATCGGCGACGGCGCGCTGTCGGCGGGCATGGCCTTCGAGGCCCTCAACCACGCCGGTGCGCTCGACCCCGACCTGCTGGTGGTGCTGAACGACAACGACATGTCGATCTCTCCGCCGGTCGGTGCGGTGAGCAACTACCTGGCGCGGGTGCTGTCGAGCCGGTTCTACAACCGCGTGCGCGAGGGCGGTAAGCAGGTGCTCAAGGGCATGCCGGGCATCAGCGACCTGGTGCATCGCTGGGAAGAGCACACCAAGGGCATGTTGATCCCAGGCACCCTGTTCGAGGAACTGGGCTTCGATTACATCGGCCCGATCGACGGCCACGACCTGCCCCTGTTGGTCTCCACCCTGCGCAACATGAAGCAGATGCGCGGACCGCGCTTCCTGCACGTGGTGACGCGCAAGGGCCGCGGTTATGCGCCGGCCGAGGGCGATCCGCGCGTCTACCACGGCGTGACACCCTTCAACCCCGACACCGGCAAGATGGAGGCCGGAAAGAGCGGGGGACGCACGTACACCCGGGTCTTTTCCGACTGGGTCTGCGATGCCGCGGGGCAGGACCAACGCCTGGTAGCGATCACCCCGGCCATGTGCGAGGGCTCGGGCCTGGTGCGCTTCGCCGCGGAGTTCCCCGAGCGCTACTTCGACGTCGGCATTGCCGAACAGCACGCGGTGACGCTTGCCGCCGGCATGGCCTGCGACGGGCTGAAGCCGGTGGTGGCCATCTACTCGACGTTCCTGCAGCGCGCCTACGACCAGTTGATTCACGATGTTGCCCTGCAGGGCCTGGACGTCACCTTTGCCGTGGATCGTGCCGGCGAGGTGGGGGCGGACGGGGCGACACACGCCGGCAGCTTCGATCTGAGCTTCGCCCGTTGTGTCCCGAATCTCGCCGTGCTGGCGCCCGCCGACGAGGCGGAGTGCCGGCGCATGCTGCAGGCCGCCTACCTGCACCAGGGTCCTGCGCTGGTGCGCTACCCGCGCGGCCAGGGGCCGGGCGCGGAGCCGACCGAGGCACTGGAGACCCTGCCGTGGGGCAAGGGCGAGTTGTTGCGCCAAGGCAAGGGCGTGGCCCTGCTGTCGTTCGGCACCCTGCTCGCGACGGCACGGGAAGCCGCCGCCGCGCTCGACGCCTCGCTGGTCAACATGCGCTTCGTCAAGCCGCTCGATACCGGGCTGGTCGAACGCCTGGCCGGCGACCACGACCTGCTGGTGACCCTCGAGGAAAACGTGGTGGCGGGCGGCGCCGGCAGCGCCGTCGCCGAGCACCTCGCCACCGCCGGCATCAACGTTAGGCTGCTGCACCTCGGCCTGCCCGACCGCTTCATCGAGCAAGCGACCCAGGCCGAGCAACTCGAGGAAGCCGGCCTCGCCCCCGAGCAGGTCATCGAGCGCATTCGCCGGGCATTGGCTTGAGGGTTTTCCTCACACGATGAACGGCGGAAAAGGCGTTCTCCGCGTCCTTTGCGAGGGTAAACCGCTGTTAGGCCGGGCTCAGCCGAACACGGTCAGCACGCCCGTG
>JARRQB010000121.1:0-5240 GCA_037382265.1 Gammaproteobacteria bacterium
GTCGGCTCGTGCGTGATGCGTACCGCCGACTCGGTGCGGTTGACGTGCTGGCCGCCGGCACCGGAGGCGCGGTAGACGTCGATGCGCAGGTCTGCCGGGTTGATGTCGATGTCCACCGAGTCGTCCACCTCCGGCGAGACGAACACCGCAGCGAAGGACGTGTGCCGCCGGTTGCCGGAATCGAAGGGCGACTTGCGCACGAGGCGATGCACGCCCGTCTCGGTGCGCAGCCAACCGAACGCATAGGGTCCCTCGAAGCGGATGGTAGCCGACTTGATCCCGGCCACGTCGCCCGGCGAAGCCTCCATCAGCTCGGTCTTGTACGCATGCTGCTCACCCCAGCGCAGATACATGCGCAGCAACATCTCGGCCCAGTCCTGCGCCTCGGTGCCGCCGGAGCCGGCCTGAATGTCCAGGAAGGCGTTGTTCTGATCCATCTCGCCCGCGAACATGCGCTGGAACTCGAGTTCGCCGACGCGCCGGTCGAAGCCCGCCACGTCCTCGGCCACGGCATCGACCGTCTCGGCATCGCCCTCGTCGACCGCCAGCTCGAGCAGTTCGCCCGCGTCCGCCAGCGCGTCCGTGAGCTCGTCGATGGTGCCGACCACGCCCTCCAGCATCGCCCGCTCGCGCCCCAATGCCTGGGCCCGCTCGGGGTCGTTCCATATCTCCGGGTCCTCGAGCTCGCGCAGTACCTCGGTCAGGCGATCCTTCTTGTCGGCATAGTCAAAGATACCCCCTGAGGGCCTCGACGCGACCCTTCAACTCGCCTAGTTTGCCGGTGATGGGATTGATGTCCTGCATGGGGAAACCTCTGGGGCAAACAAACGCGCTAGTTTAGCGCAGTCAGCGCTCGTCTGCGTGGGCTGCCGCAGCGGTCGTCAGGCTAGACCGCCGGACCCTCCGCCCTTCCGATCCAAGCCGACAGCGCCATGGTGAGCAGCACGCTGGCCGCAAACACGTAGATGCCGTATTCGACGTGGGCCTCGGCGAGGGCACCAAGCTTGACCGACACCACCAGCAGCGCAACCACGAACACGTCGAGCATCGACCACTTGCCATAGGTCGCAAGCCAGTACAGGTGGCGGCGATGGCGCTCGGTGTCTTCCGCTTCGAGGTTCCAGATCGCTCCCAGCAATAGGATCTTGAGGACGGGGAACAGCACGCTGAACCCGCCGACCAGCAGGAACAGACCCCACTCGCGTTGCTCCGCCAGTTGGGTCAGGGCAGACCACAGGCTCACGGTGTTGGAAAACAGATAGAACTTCTCCAAGGTCAGGATCGGCGCGCGCAGGCCCCAGACCAGTAGCCCCAGCGCCGCCAGCAGCAGGACGTTGACCAGCACCTGTGAGCTGCGTCGGTCCATGCCGCTCATGTCAGCCAGGCCGGCCGGTCCCACCGCAAGCGTACGACCGGTTCCCCGCCGGCGACCGCGTAGGGCTCGCAACTGCCGTAGTCACCGACCGCGGCCAGGCGCCCGTCGAGGTACAGCAACGGCAGGCGTGGCCGCACCCAGGGCGGCACCGACCACTCCTGGCACAGGCGTTTGAAGCTGCGCCGCCCGGTTCGCCCGGCTGGCGCCGCCGGCGCGCCGGCGTTACCGAGCCGGACCTCGATCGCGCCGCAGGCCAAGGCCGCGCGCGGCAGCGCCAGACCCTCGCGGCCCAGCCGCAGGGTGCCTAGTCCGGCGGGCAGGTCCAGCGGAGCGCCGCCCGCCCAGCGCCAGCACTGGTCATCGGGTGGCGGACCCAGCGGCGGCATGGCGTAGAGTAGATCGCGAAACCGCCGGACCTCGGCGCCGGGCCAAGCAATGCGCGGCGCGGCGTCTGCGCGCGCCGCGGCGACCTCGGTCAGCAGACGCCGCAGCCGGCCGGCGTCCGGTACCGGCAGGCCGCTGAGCGCCAACCAGTGGCGCAGCAGCAGGGCCTGGCGGTGCGGCGGCAGACCGGCGAGGTGGCCGATTGCCAGGCGGTGCGGCGCGTGCCGGGGATCGGCTGCGAACAACGCCCTGGCCACCTCGCCGCCGACCCGCTCGGCCGCCGCACAGTGGGCGGCACTCCGTGCCACCGCGGCGGACAAGCCGGGCCAGCGGCTGCGCAGGCGTGGCAGCACCTCCACCCGCAAGTAGTTGCGGTCGAACTCGGTAACGGCATTGCTCGGGTCATCGACCCAGGACAAACTATGCCGGTCGGCATACTCGTGCAGCAGCCTGCGCTCGACGTCGAGCAGGGGCCGGCCGATCCAGCCGTCCCGGCGCGGATTGAGCTCGCCGATGCCGGCTAGCCCAGCCGGACCGGCGCCGCGCAGCAGCTGCAACAACACGGTCTCGGCCTGGTCGTCACGGTGATGGGCGGTCAGCAACATGGCGCCGGCCGGCAGCAGCCGGTCGAAGGCGGCATAGCGCGCGGCCCGCGCCGCCGCCTCCCGGCTCTCGCCGCGACGGGACGGCAGATCGAGCCGCAGTGCCGCCAAGGGTAGGTCCAGGCGCCGGCAGGTCGCGGCACAGTGCGCCTCCCAGGCGTCGGCAGCGGCGTGCCAACCGTGGTGGGCATGGACGGCGTGGAGCGGCCGCGCCAGCCGCGTGCGCACGGCAGCGAGGGTGTGCAGCAGCACCGTCGAATCCAAGCCGCCGCTGTACGCCACCCAGTAGGCGGTCGGCCGCGGCCAGCGCCGGAGGGTCTCGAGCAGATGTTCGGGGCAGAAGGACACCCGGGGATTGTCGCAAAAATCGCCCTCCGGGCGGTCCGTTGCGCTCAGTCGAACCGCCAGTCGAACCCCGCGGAAGCCCGGCCAAGCCGTCGCCATGCCCAGCCGGGTACAGGCGCACGCGTAACGGACGGGGGCGGGGCCGGTGCTACGGCGGTCGGCGGCTCGGCAGCTGTTCGACCGCTGCGCTCAGCTTTCGCTGAACACCCCGTAGCCCATGAGGCGCTGGTAGCGACTGTCCAGCAGCTTGTCGATCGGGGTGGCCAGCAGGCCGTCCAGGGCCTCCACCAGGGCGTGTTTGAGGCTGCGAGCGATGGCATCGACGTCGCGGTGCGCCCCGCCCAGGGGCTCGGCCACGATCTCGTCCACCAGGTTCAGGGCCTTGAGCCGATCCGAAGTGATCGCCATGGCCTCCGCGGCGACCGGGGCCTTGGCAGCGTCTTTCCACAGGATCGACGCGCAGCCTTCCGGCGAGATCACCGAATAGGTGCTGTATTGCAGCATCATCAGCCGGTCCGCGACGCCGATCGCCAGGGCACCGCCCGAGCCGCCTTCGCCGATGACGGTCGCCAGAATCGGGGTCTTCAGGCCGGCCATCTCCAGCAGATTCCGTGCAATGGCCTCGCTTTGGCCGCGTTCCTCAGCGTCCACCCCCGGGTAGGCGCCGGGCGTGTCGATGAAGGTCAGGACAGGCAGGCGAAAGCGTTCGGCCAGTTTCATTAGGCGCAGGGCCTTGCGGTAGCCCTCCGGCTTGGGCATGCCGAAGTTGCGGCTGATCTTCTCCTTGGTATCCCGCCCCTTCTGATGCCCGATCAGGACCACGGGCCGACCCTCGATTCTCGCCAGGCCGCCGACGATGGCCCGGTCGTCCGCGAAGGCGCGGTCCCCGTGCAGTTCCTCGAACTCGTCGCAGATCCGCGCCACGTAGTCGAGCGTGTAGGGACGCAGCGGGTGGCGCGCCAGCTGCGAGATCTGCCACGGCGTGAGGTTGGAAAAAATCGACTCGGTCAGGGAACGGCTCTTGCCCTCCAGGCGATCGATCTCCTCCTGGATGTTGATCTCGTTGTCGCTGCCCACCAGCCGCAGTTCTTCGATCTTCGCCTGCAATTCGGCGATGGGCTGCTCGAACTCGAGAAAATTCAGGTTCATGGGGCACTCGGCCGTTGTTCAACCGTTAATCATAACCCAACGGCGGAGCCGCTCGACGTCGGCCGGGCACCCGCCGTAGCGCAGAGTGACGTTGGCGTCGCCGAGCAGGCGCCGCGCCTGGCGCAGCAGTTCGTCGCTCACCTGCGCGCGCCAGCCTTCGCCAAAACGCAGGATACCGCTGGCCTCGGCCCCGCGATAGGCAAGGCGCACCTCGGCGCCGTCGCCGCGATGCGGTGCCAGCAGCTGCTCCAGCCTGCCTGCCAGTTCATCGGCCGACCAGCCGCGCGCCTGAAGCAGGGCGAGGTCGGCGGCAAGCTCGAACACCGCCAGTCGCGCGCTCCGGCACGCCTCGAACGGCGTCACCTTGTCGACGCGCAACGACACGCCCCCACGGTAGTCGTCCGGCGCAAGCAAACCCTCCATGACCAGGACCCGATCGGCGGCGACCAGGTCGCGGTAGCGTTCATAGGTTTCGTTGAACAGCGTGGCTTCGATGCGCCCGGTCTTGTCGTCCAACAGTACGCCGGCCATGGCGCCCTTCTGCGACTGACGCCGATTGACCGCGATCACCAGGCCGGCCACGACCACCCGGCGACCGCCGCGTCGGCCGCGTTCGCCGACGCCGTCCTCCAGCGCGAGCTTGCCGATGCGGGCGCTGACCAGTTCCGCTAGCTCGGGCTCGTAGAAGTCGATCGGGTGACCGGTCAAGAACAGCCCCAGGGTCTCCTTCTCGCCCTGCAGCCGCTCGTCCTCGTCCCACTCGTCGACGGCGTCCGGCAGCACGCCGAGCGCCAAAGCTGGCGCGGCCGCTGCGTCCGGCGCCGCCATGCCGAACAGATCGTCCTGGCCGGCAGCCTGCTGCGCGTGGCACTGGTCGGCCATCTTCAGCGCCAACGGCAGCTGCACCATCAGGGTCGCCCGATTGGCCCCGAGGCCGTCCAGCGCACCGGCACGTATCAGCGACTCGACCACCCGCCGGTTGACCTTCTTCAGTTCGACACGGCGGCAGAAATCGAACAACTCGGCGAAGCGCCCGCCCGCCGCACGGGCCGCCACGATGGAATCGATCGCGGACTCCCCTACCCCCTTGATCGCACCCAGGCCGTACACGATGGTTCGTTCGCCGTCGGCGGTGAACATGTATCGCGAACGGTTGACGTCCGGCGGCGCGACCTCCAGCCGCATGTGCCGGCACTCCTCGATGAAGGTCACGACCTTGTCGGTGCTGTCCATGTCTGAGGACAAGACCGCCGCCATGTAGGCCGCCGGGTAATGGGCCTTCAGCCACAGCGTCTGGTAGGCAACCAGGGCATAGGCGGCCGAGTGCGACTTGTTGAAGCCGTAACCGGCGAACTTCTCCATCAGGTCGAAGATGTAGGTCGCCG
>JARRQB010000122.1:0-5228 GCA_037382265.1 Gammaproteobacteria bacterium
CCCGCTGCGCGCCGCCCTGGCGGCGGTCGAACCCGACGACCTCAGCCCGCGCGAGGCCCTCGAACTCGTGTATCGGCTGCGCCGCCTCGCCGACTGAGGGGCGCGTCACACTTCCCTCGCCGCGGAACCCCGCGACGACCCCGTGGCCTAAGTTTCGCGGAGGCACTGCCGACAACCCCGTTCTAGGATCAGGTGACGAGGCATCGTGTTCATGAGGGCCTTGCTGGAACGGCTGCGCGACGGACCGCAGATCAGCCTGCTGCTGGGCGCGGCGGCGGCAAGCATGCTGTTGTCGCTCGCCATTGCAGTCCCCGTGCTCCACCTGCGCGGCGCACCGCTCACCGACGAGTACGTCACCACCCTGCTCGGCACCTCGGTCGCGGTGGCCTCCGTGACCATGCTGGTCGTGCTCGGCCTGCTGCGCGAGGACCGCCGCCGCAGCGACCGCGTGGCGGAGCGCAACCGCGACCTGACGCAGATGCTGAGGCTGAAGGCCGCCATGCTCGACACCACCCGCGACGGCATCTTGGTGGTCGACCGCCACGACCGCCCGGTGATCTTCAACCAGCGCTTCGCCGAGTTGTGGCGGCTGCCGCCCAGCCTGGCGCAGCGCGCCCGGGACGACCCTCTGTTTCGTGCGGCGGAGTTCCGCGCGGCAGTGCTGCACCTGCTGGAGAATCCCGACGCCTACCTGGAGAAAGTGCACGCGATCTACGCCGATCCGGAAGCCACCGGGTCGGACACCCTGTTCTTCAAGGACGGCCAGCGGCTGCGCCGTTTTACGGCCCCGCAGCGCGTCGACGGCGAAATCGTCGGACGCATCTGGACCTTCTACGACATCACCGAACTGCACCGCGAAAAAGAGCGCCTGGAGGTCTTTCGACGCCTGATCGACGGCTCGCACGACGCCCTGCTGATCGTCGACCCGATCACGTCGGAGATTCTCGACTGCAACGACCGGGCGGCCGAACTGCACGGCTACAGCCGGGCGGACCTGATGGAGTGCCGGCTGATCGACATCAACGTCGGCATCCGCGACACCGCCGCCTGGCGCCGCGCGGTGGAGCAGATCGAGGCCGAGGGCGCCCTGATTCACGTGGTCGACCACATTCGGGCGGACGGGTCGGTGTTCCCGCTGGAGAACACCGCCCGCGCCGTGACCGCGAATGGCCGGCGCTACGTGGTCGCCATCGAACGCGACATCAGCGAGCGCCAGGAGCTGGAAGTGGCGCTCACCCGCGAGCGCGATTTCAGCCAGCTGCTGTTCGACCTGCAGAGCACGCTGTTGGCGGTAGTCGATGGCGACCGCATCACTTCCTGCAACGCGGCGCTCGCCGGCTTCATCGGCGCACCGGCCTGCGAGCAGAAGGGCAACGGCGTCGAGGCCCTGTACCAGCGGATGGTCGAACGGCCCGGCTATCTCGACCGGCGCGGGCTGGACGACTGGCTCGCCGATCCGGCCGAGGCCTCGACCGCAACCCACCACCTGCTGCTGCGGCCGCCGCGCGCGGCCAGCGTGCACACCCTACTGGTGCAGCGGCGGCGGCTGCCGGCGCCCGACACCCGCCAACTGCTCGCACTCACCGACATCACCGAGCTCGAGGCCAAGCGGCGCGAAATCGAACGCCTGGCGGCCACCGATCAGCTGACCGGGCTGCTCAACCGCGCGCGCTTCAACGAGTCGCTGGACCAGCAGCTCGACATGGTGAAACGCTACGGCGTGAATTTCAGCCTGGCAATGTTCGACGTCGACCGCTTCAAGGCGATCAACGACAACCTGGGGCACCTGGTCGGCGACCAGGTACTCGAGCGCATCGGCAAGCTGCTGCGCACGCGCCTGCGCGCGACCGACACCGCAGCCCGCTGGGGCGGCGACGAATTCATGGTACTGATGCCGAAAACCGACGCCGCGGGCGCCCGCGTGGTGATCGAAGCGCTGCGCGCCGCGCTTGCCGACACCGACTTCGGGCTAGGCGAGCCGCTCGGCGCGAGCTTCGGCATCGCCTGCGGGAAGTCCACCGACACCACCGAGTCGCTGGTGGGCCGGGTCGACGAGGCCATGTACCGGGCCAAACGCGACCCGCTCGAGGGCAAGATCGCGCTGGCCGAAACCTCCTCCCGGCAGCTCTGAGCGCGCCCGGCCCGGGCCGACGACCACCTACCCGCCCGCCTTGGGGCGCGCCAACACCACGGTGACGTTGTCGGTGCCGCCGGCATCGAGCGCGACCTGCACCAGGCGGTCGGCGAGATGCTCCAAGGGCGCGCCCGGCTGCGCCAACGCGGCCTCGATCTCGGCGTCGGGCACCTTGCCGCAGAGCCCGTCGGTGCAAAGCAGGAACAGATCGTCCGGGCGCAGCGGCTGATCGCCGACATCGGGTTCGACCCCGGCCTCCATGCCGAGACTACGCACCAGGACGTTGTCGCCCACGCCCGCGGCGTGCGCCTCGGCACGGTCGCGAAACACCCCCTGATCGACCAGCTGCTGCACGAGGGAATGATCGCGGGTGAGCTGGCGGAGCCGGCCCGCGCGCAGCCGGTACAGGCGCGAGTCGCCGGCGTGGGCGTAGAAGACGCGTTGATCGCGAAACATGGCCACCACCAGGGTCGTGCCCATACCCGAAAACTGCGCGTTCTCGGCGGCGGCCTGCCGGACCTGCTGGTTGGCGACCCGCACCGCCCGGCCTACCCGGCCCAGGCTTTCCAGGTCGTCGAAGCGATCGGCACGCTGCGTCATCATCAGCACGCCGGTCGCGGCGTCGACCGCCCGCCGACTGGCCTGCTCGCCCGCGCGGTGCCCGCCCATGCCGTCTGCCACCGCCAAGACGCCCTGCACCGGCAAGGCCAGGTAGGCATCCTCGTTTTGGCGGCGCACCAGACCGGTGTGGCTCCGCGCGGCCACCTCGAGCCCGACCACGCCCATCAAGCGGGCTCCGCGCGCTCGCCCCGGCGACCCGGGCGCCGCGGCCAGGTCGACAGCGCTGCCCGGATCACTTCGCGGCGGTCGCCTGTTTGCTGTCGAGCAGTTGCTTCAGGCGATCGGCGGGCACGTAGCCGGGCAGGGTCTCGCCGTCCTCGAGCACGATGGTCGGCGTGCCCTGGACACCGAACTGCCGCCCCAGCGCCATGTGCTCGTCGACCGGGTTGTCGCAACGCTTGGCCGGGATGTCCTTGCCCTGCTTGGCCACGGTGAACGCCTGCTTGGGGTCGTCTGCGCACCAGGCCGACACCGCCTTCAGGTAGGACGGGCTGCCCTCGCCGGCGCGCGGATAGAACAGGTAGCGCACGCGGATGCCGGCGGCGTTGAAGCGGTCGATCTCCTCGTGCAGTTTGCGGCAGTAGCCGCAGTCGATGTCGGTGAACACGCTGATGGTGTGGGGCGCGTCGGCGGCGCCGAAGATCAGCATGTTGTCCTCGCCCACGTCGTCGAGCGCCGCGAGCTTGAGCTCCGCCTGGCGCGGCTCGGTGAGGTTCTCGCGCCGCTCCAGATCGATGATCGAACCCTGCAGCAGGAAGCGCCCGTCGCCCGAGACGTAAACCACCCGCGGACCGTAGGCGACCTCGAACAGGCCCGCGACCGGCGTGGCCCGGACGCTGTCCGGCTTGAGGTGCGGCAGCAGCACCGCGAGCGAGTTGCGGATGCGCTCGACGGCGGCCGGGTCGGCCTCCGTCGCGCCGGCGCCCGGCGCGGCGACCACCAGGGCAAGGGCCAGGAGGGCGCCAAGCGTGCCGTGGAACAAGTTGTAGCGTACGTGCATAACCGTCAGTCTCTGAAGTTGATGTACTGCAGGGGCAGGCCGTAGTCGGCCGCCCGCAGCAGGGAAATGACCTCTTGCAGGTCGTCACGCTTCTTGCCGGTGACTCTGACCTGATCGCCCTGGATCTGGGCCTGGACCTTGAGCTTGGCCGACTTGACGTCCTTGACCATGCGCTTGGCGGTGTCGGTCTCGATGCCCTGGCGCACGATCACCGCCTGGCGGGCGGCGTGCAGGCTGGTCTCGGGATCCTTGATCTCGAGGCAACCGATGTCGACGCTGCGCTTGACCAGCTTGTTCTGGAGGATGTCGAGCATCTGTTTGAGTTGGAACTCGTTCTCGGCGTGCATGGTGATCTGTTCGCCGGCCAGCTCGAAGCGGGCGTCCGAGCCCTTGAAGTCGAAGCGCTGGCCGACCTCGCGGTTTGCCTGATCGACGGCGTTGCGCACTTCCTGGAGGTCCACCTCCGATACCACGTCGAATGACGGCATAGCCCGGGTTCCTGATTCGAAAACGCCGCGCAAGGCTAACAGCGCCGGGCGCACGGCTCAATCCACCACAGAGTCGACCCCTGCCGAGCGCTCGGGTTCCCTCAGCCGCGCGGGTGGTGCGCCGCGTGCAGGGACTTCAGCCGCTCGCGCGCGACATGGGTGTAGATCTGGGTGGTCGACAGGTCGGCGTGGCCGAGCAGCAACTGCACCACCCGCAGGTCGGCACCGTGGTTGAGCAGGTGGGTGGCGAAGGCGTGGCGCAGGGTGTGCGGCGAAAGGTGCTTGTGAATCTGCGCCGTTGCGGCGTGGCGGCGCACCCGGTACCAAAAGGCCTGGCGCGTCATGGCCCGGCCGCGGCGGGTGGGGAACAGGTCGTTGCACGGCCGCCCCCCGAGCAGCTCGGCACGGGGCCCGCGCAGGTAGCGTGCCAGCCAGTCGCTCGCCTCGTCGCCGAGCGGCACCAGCCGCTCCTTGCCGCCCTTGCCCGCCACGCGCACCACGCCCTGCGTCAGGCTGACCTGCTCGGGCCGCAGGCCGACCAACTCGGACACGCGCAGGCCCGCGGCGTAGAGCAGCTCGAGCATCGCGCGGTCACGAAAACCCTCGGGGGTGGCGGTGTCGGGGGCGGCCAGGAGCCGCTCCACCTCGGTCTCGGTCAACGCCTTGGGCAGCGGTCGGCCGAGGCGGGGGGCCTCGATGCGCGCCGACGGGTCGGCCCTGAGCCACCCCTCCCGGACGGCGTGGCGGTAGAACTGGCGCAGCGCGGACAGCCGGCGGGCGCTGGTGCGGGGTTTGGCGCCACCGGCACTGACCTCCGCGAGATAGCCCAGCAGGTCCTCGCGGCGCGCCTCGAGCAGCGTGCGACCCGGCGCGCCCGCCAACCAGCGGCCGGCGGCCGCCAGATCGGAGCGGTACGACGCCAGGGTGTTGGCCGCCAGCCCGCGCTCCAGCCACAGGGCGTTGACGAAGCGCTCGATGACGTCGG
>JARRQB010000123.1:0-5225 GCA_037382265.1 Gammaproteobacteria bacterium
TTTGAACACGTTCCGCTCGACTTCCGCGACCCACAGCTCAAGCACCCCGACTACCTGGCCCTGAACCCGAACGGGCGCGTGCCGACGCTGGTCGACGGCGCACTGGTGCTGTTCGAGTCCATGGCGATCAACCTGTACCTGGCAAGCCGCTACGGCCGGGAGCGGGGGCTGTGGCCGGCGTCGCCACAGGGCGAGGGGCTCGCCTACCAGTGGTCGTTCTGGGTCGTCACCGAAGTGGAGGCGGCACTGCTGGCCGTGCTGATGCACGGCCGCGCGTTGCCGGAGGCCGAGCGCGACGCCGGCAAGCTCGCGCGCAACCGGGGCGCGCTGCGACCCGCCTTCGACGTGCTCGACGGCGTGCTGGCGCGGCGCGACTTCCTGGCCGACGAGCACTTCACCGTAGCCGACTTGAACGTCGCCGCCGTGCTGTCGTGGACCAAGCCGGCGCGCCTGGATCTGGCGCCCTGGCCCGCCCTGCGCGACTGGCTGACCGGCTGCCTGCAACGCCCGGCCTTCGCCGCGGCGCGGCAGCGCTGAACCCGGCGCAAACCGGTGTTGGCCGGGCGCCCCGGCGGGCGTTATGCTGGCACCGGACCGATCCAGGGAAGCCGTTTCAGGAGAACATGCCGTCGTGGCAGCGCACAGACCCGTTCCGCCGCTGGAGCCCGATCCGTCCCGCGCCCAGCGACTTCACGAGGTGGTCGCGGTGCTGGCCGGGATCGTGTCGCTGCTGCTCGGCCTGTTGGGGGTGGCGGCCCTGGCGACGGCGATTGTCGCGGCCTGGTCGCTGTACGACGACCCCGGTGGCATCGCACCCTATGTCGAACACTTCGCCCGCGCGTTGCCGAGCGCGGGTGGGCTGGAGTCGCTGCAGGGGCTCGACCGGCTGGTCGCGTGGGTGTTCGTCATCCTGATGCTGCTGTTGCTCGGCAAACTCGGTACCTGGGCCGTTGCGGCGGCCGGCGCACTGCTGCGTTCACCGCCGAAGCGCGGCGGTTCCTGACCAACGCGGAGGCAACCGCGCATGATTCGACTCTTGCTGGCACTGGTGATCGTCGCGCTCAGCGTGCTGTTCGTGCTGCGCAACCTGGAGCAGGCGCCGATCCAGGAACACGCCGACGGCTCGCTCGACAGCCCGGCCGGGGCGATACGCGAGGCCGAGCAGGTCAAGGCCCTGCTGGAGACCCAGCAGCAAACGCTTCAGGAACGCGCCGAGCGCCACCGCGAGTGAGCACGGCCGACGCCGTCGGCCGCGACCCGACCCACCACGAGAGAGGCCTATGAGCGCAGTGACCAAGACCCGAAACATGGCGCTGTTCTGCGATTTCGAGAACGTGGCCCTCGGCGTGCGCGACGCCAAGTACGCCGCCTTCGACATCGGCAAGGTGCTCGAGCGGCTGCTGTTGAAGGGCAGCATCGTGGTCAAGAAGGCCTACTGCGACTGGCAGCGCTACAAGGACTTCAAGGCCAGCATGCACGAGGCGGCGTTCGAACTCATCGAGATCCCCCACGTGCGCCAGTCGGGCAAGAACTCGGCCGACATCCGCCTGGTGGTCGACGCGCTGGACCTGTGCTACACCAAATCGCACGTCGACACCTTCGTCATCATTTCGGGTGACTCGGACTTCTCACCGCTGGTCAGCAAGCTGCGGGAGAACAACAAGGTGGTGATCGGCGTCGGCGTCAAGCAGTCGACCTCCGATCTGCTGATCGCCAACTGCGACGAGTTCATCTTCTACGACGACCTGGTGCGCGGCGAGGAGAAGCAGAGCCGCTCCAGGCGCCGACGGGCCGGCAAGAAGAGCGCCGCCAAGGCGGCCGGCGAGCCGGAACAGATCCCGTCCGACGAGGACAAGCAGCAGCAGGCGCTGGACGTGGTGCTGGCGACCGTCGAGGATCTGTTCGAGGAGCGCGGCGAAGAGGAGAAGGTCTGGGGATCGATGGTCAAGCAGACCCTGAAACGCCGCAAACCCGGCTTCAACGAGAGCTACCACGGCTTCCGCAGTTTCGCCAAACTGCTCGAGGAGGCGGAAAAGCGCGGCATGCTGGAACTCGAGCACGACGAGAAGTCGGGCGGTTACATCATTCGCAACTATGCGCACGAAGACTGACGGCTGGCGGCGGAAAGCCCGGCCCGACAGCCGCGTACCGACGCTTCGGCGCCGCCACGCCGCGAGTTTTCCGGGGCTGATCGCGCGTTGGCCGCCGAGAACGCTGTTGTACGTCGCCTTGCCCCTGCTGCTGTCGTGCTCCGGAGACAACGTGGATCCACGCATCACCTTGTGCCAACGGTTGACGCTCGCCCTCACGAACGGTCCGGTCGAGGCGGCGTGGGGCGAACCGGTCGTCCGCTATCGGCGACCGGAGTACGCGGCGGTCAGCGTGACCTACGAGAGCGCCGGTCGCACGCTGGCGGGGACCTGTTATTACGCCTACGAGATCACCGAAGAGACGGCCATGGACCTCGCCAACCCGCTGCTCGCCTACGCGACGCTGCCCTACGAGATGACCCTGAACGGCGAGCCGGTAGCGCAGGACGTGCTCGGCAAGGCGGTGGGCGAACAGCAGCTCAAGCTCTTGCGGCGCTGACGCCAGCGCTCAGACCTCGGCGGTCAAGCGGCGGTCGAGCGCTTCTTCAAGTAGATCAACAGCAGCGACACCGCCGCCGGCGTGATGCCGGGGATGCGCCCGGCCTGGCCCAGCGTCGCGGGCCGGTGTCGGGCGAGCTTCTCGCGCACTTCCGAGGACAGCCCCTTGACGTTGCCGTAGTCCAGGTCGCCCGGCAGGGCCACGCCCTCGTTGCGCCGGGTGCGCTCGATCTCGTCGCGCTGGCGTTCGATGTAGCCCGCGTACTTGGCCTGGATCTCGACCTGCTCGGCCACCGCCGTGTCGTCCACGCCCGGACCCACCGCCGCGAGCCCGGTCACGCCGGCGTAGTCGGCCTGCGGACGGGCGAGCAGGTCGAGCGCCCGGGTCTCGCGCCGCAGCTCGTCGCCGATCACGCGGCGGGCCTGCTCGGGATCGACCTCGGCCGGCTTGACCCAGATGTCGCGCAGGCGCTGCTGTTCGCGCGCGATCGCCTCGCGCTTGGCCTCGAAGGCCGCCCAGCGGGCGTCGTCCACCAGGCCGAGCTCGCGACCCCGCTCGGTGAGTCGCAGGTCGGCATTGTCCTCGCGCAGCAGCAGCCGGTACTCGGCGCGCGAGGTGAACATGCGGTACGGCTCGGCGGTGCCGCGGCTGATCAGGTCGTCGACCAGCACCCCGAGATAGGCCTCGTCGCGGCGCGGCCACCAGGCCTCGCGGCCGTGCACCCGCTGCGCCGCGTTCAGCCCGGCCAGCAAGCCCTGGGCCGCGGCCTCCTCGTAGCCGGTGGTGCCGTTGATCTGGCCCGCGAAGAACAGCCCCTCGACGAAGCGGGTCTCGAGCGAGGGCCGGAGGTCGCGGGGGTCGAAGAAGTCGTACTCGATGGCGTAGCCGGGCCGCACGATGCGGGCCTGCTCGAGGCCCTCGAGCGACCGCACCAGCTGCCACTGCACGTCGAACGGCAGCGAGGTGGAGATGCCGTTCGGGTAGACCTCGTTGGCGGTCAGGCCCTCGGGCTCGAGGAAGACCTGGTGCGAGTCGCGTTCGGCGAAGCGCACCACCTTGTCCTCGATCGACGGGCAGTAGCGCGGCCCGACGCCTTCGATAACGCCGGCGTACAGGGGCGAGCGCGACAGCCCGCTCATGATGATCTCGTGGGTGCGGCGGTTGGTGCGGGTGATGTGGCAGGACACCTGGCGCGGGTGATCCGCGGGCCGGCCCAGGTAGGAAAAGACCGGCACCGGTTCGTCGCCGGGCTGCTCCTGCAGCGCGCCGTAATCGATGCTGCGCCGGTCGATGCGCGGCGGCGTGCCCGTCTTGAGCCGGTCGACGCGGAAGGGCAGGGCGCGCAGCCGCCGGGCCAGCGCATTGGCGGGCGGGTCGCCGGCCCGACCGCCGGCGTAGTTCTCGAGCCCGATGTGAATGCGGCCGCCGAGGAAGGTGCCGACCGTGAGCACCACCGCCTCGGCGCGAAAGCGCAGCCCCATCTGGGTCACGACGCCGACCACGCGATCCTGCTCGACGAGCAGGTCGTCGACCGCCTGCTGGAACAGGTCGAGGTTGGGCTGGTGTTCCAGGGCCTCGCGCACCGCGACCCGGTAGAGCGTGCGGTCCGCCTGGGCCCGGGTCGCCCGCACCGCCGGTCCCTTGCGGGCATTGAGCACGCGGAACTGGATCCCGGCGCGGTCGGCCGCCCGGGCCATGAGCCCGCCGAGCGCATCGATCTCCTTGACCAGGTGGCCCTTGCCGATGCCGCCGATGGCGGGATTGCAGGACATCTGGCCCAACGTCTCGATGCTGTGGGTCAGCAGCAGGGTGCGCGCGCCCATGCGGGCCGCGGCCAGCGCGGCTTCGGCACCGGCGTGGCCGCCGCCGACGACGACGACCTGGTAGCTTGCGGGGTGGTACATGGCGGACGGCTCCTGAGTCAGCCCGTATTTTAGCCTTTCTTCAGTTAGTTGCGCTGCCGCGTCCGGTGCTGCCTGCCCCACGGCGCGTGGGGTATCGGGCGGGCTCGACGCCCGAGCGGTGTACCATCGGCTCAGCCAGGCCAGGATCATCCGCCCATGACCACCATCACGCAGTCGACGCCGGATCCCGGCGAACTGGACACCGTGCTCAGGGCCGCCGCCCAGGTCATCCTGGGCAAAGAGCGGGCGACGCGGCTCGCCCTGGCCTGCCTGCTGGCCGGCGGTCACCTGCTGGTGGAGGACCTGCCCGGCGTCGGCAAGACCACGCTCGCGCACCTGCTGGCGCGGCTGCTGGGGCTCGATTTCCGCCGCATCCAGTTCACCAGCGATCTGCTGCCCGCGGACCTGATCGGCGTATCGATCTACGACCGCGAAGACGGTCGCTTCCACTTCCACCCCGGGCCGGTGTTCACCCAGCTGGTGCTGGCCGACGAGATCAACCGCGCCACCCCCAAGACACAGAGCGCGTTGCTCGAGGCGATGGAGGAACGCCAGGTGACGGTGGACGGCACCACCCATCAGCTGCCCGAACCGTTCTTCGTCATCGCCACCCAGAACCCCGCGCACCAGGTGTGCACCTTCACCCTGCCCGAGTCCCAGCTCGATAGCTTACTGATGCGCGTCGATCTGGGCTACCCGGACCAGCGCGCCGTGCGCGTACTGCTCAAGGGC
>JARRQB010000124.1:0-5221 GCA_037382265.1 Gammaproteobacteria bacterium
GTGAAGGTGTTCAGGGAGTGGCGCAACAAGTACCGCGTGCCGCTGATCCACGCCATGAACCGGATCATCCAGGAGCGCATCGCCTTCCAGCGCATTGCGCTGAACCCCAGAACCAGTGAGGACGTCCTGCGCGCCAAGCAGAACGAGATCTTCAAGCTGCACGAGAAGGTGCTCAAGTACCAGTTGTCCTGTCGGCGGACCATCCTCGACACCTTCACCGACGAGCAGTGGGACAACTTTCGCTTCGTGCTGACCGAAAACGGCTACACGCTGGACTGATGAACCGATTGAGGAGATCGTCGATGAGGGCCATTTGCCTTGGGATAGTCTTGGGTCTGCTGAGCATGCCGGCGTTCGCGGTGATGCATCACGACGCCGTCAGCTACAAGGACGGCGACGTCGAGCTGACCGGCTACATCTACTGGGAGGACGCCTTCAGCGGCCAGCGTCCGGGCATCCTGGTGGTGCACGAGTGGTGGGGTCTGAACGATTACGCCAAGCTGCGCGCCGAGATGCTGGCCGAAATGGGCTATGTCGCCTTCGCGGCCGACATGTACGGCGGCGGCAAGATCACCCGGCACGCCGACGACGCCAAGGGCTGGATGCAGCAGATCACCGCCAACGTGGACGCCTGGCAGCGCCGCGCCCTGCTCGGCCTGGAGCAACTCAAGGCCCACCCCAAGGTCGACACCGAGCGGCTGGCGGCCATCGGCTACTGCTTCGGTGGCGCCACCGTGATGCAGCTGGCCTACGCGGGCGCCGAACTCGACGGCGTGGTGAGCTTCCACGGTTCCCTGCCGCCTGCCGCGGAGGGCCAGGCCGAGCAGATCAAGGGGCGGGTCCTGATCGCCCACGGCGATGCCGACGGCTTTGTGCCGGCCGAGCGCATCCAGGCCTTCAAGCAGGCCCTGAGCGATGCCGACGTGGACTGGGAGATGGACATCTACAGCGGCGCCCGCCACGGCTTCACCAACCCGTATGCCGACGGCTACGGCATGGCCGGCATCGCTTACCACGAGGCCGCCGACCGCCGCTCCTGGATGCGCATGCTGCGCTTCTTCGACGAGATCTTCGAGGAGCCGCTCTAGGCCGCCGCAACCGGCGCCGCCCCGAGAAGGTGCGGCGCGTGCACGACGCGCTCCAAAACGGGGCGCGCCTGCGGCGGCGTCGCTACGCGCGGCCCGAACCGACGCTGCGCGGGGCAGCCGTGCGACGCCCCACGCCACCCCGGCTCACGGTCGTCCGTCGCCCCGGCGTTCAGGCATGGCAATTGCTGTGACTTCCCGACTTTGTCGCATCAGGGGATGTCATGAGCAGTCGGGCGCTTGAACTCTCGCCGCTACAGCAGTACCTCGAGCAGCTTCACGGCGAGTTGTTGGAGCTCACCTCCGGCGAGGTCGCCAGCTACATCCCCGAGCTGACTCGAGCCAATCCGAACTGGCTCGGCATCGCACTGGTCACGGTCGACGGCCAGGTCTACCAGGCCGGGGATTCGCGCCAGACCTTCACCATTCAGTCGATTTCCAAGGCCATTACCTTCGGGCTGGCACTGGAGGACCGCGGGCTCGACCGGGTGCTCGCGAAGGTGGGGGTCGAACCCTCGGGCGAGGCGTTCAACTCGATCAGTCTGGAGTCCGATACCGGGCGGCCGATGAACCCCATGATCAACGCCGGCGCCATCGCGACCACCGGCCTGGTCGAGGCCCGGCCCGGGGCGGACCCGATGTCGCGCATCATGGAGACCTTCGGCCGCTACGCCGGCCGGCCCATGGCCATCGACGAGGCGGTCTATCGCTCGGAGAGCGAAACCGGCCACCGCAACCGGGCCATCGCGCACCTGCTGTACGGCCACGAGATCCTGGACCGTGCGCCGGAGGAGGTGCTCGACCTGTACTTCCGCCAGTGCTCCATCCTGGTGAACGCGCGCGACCTGGCGATGATGGGCGCCTGCCTGGCGAACAACGGCGTCAACCCGGTGACCGGCGTGGTGGCGCTGAAGTCGCGCTACGTCGAGAAGGTGCTGAGCGTGATGAGCACCTGCGGCATGTACGACTACTCCGGCGGCTGGGTCTTCAACGTCGGCATGCCGGCCAAGAGCGGCGTGGGCGGCGGCATCATGGCGGTGCTGCCCGGCCAGTTCGGGTTGGGCGTGTTTTCGCCCCGGCTGGACGAGAAGGGCAACAGCGTGCGCGGCATCGAAGCCTGCGAACGCCTGTCGAACGACTTCCACCTGCACCTGTTCCAGGTGGCGCGCTCAACCTCGGCCTCGGTCATCCGCCAGGTCTACGACAGTGCAAAGTTTCCCTCGCGCCGGCGTCGCAGCGCGGCGGAGTACGACCTGCTGGCGGGCGAGGGCGCGCGCGTGCGGGTCTACGAACTGCAGGGGGAGTTGTTGTTCGGCAGCGCCGAGGCCGTTTCCCTGGAGATGCTCGCGACCTTCGCGGAGATCGACGTGCTGGTAGTCGACTTTCGCCGCGTGGTGGCGATCGACCCGGCGTCGACCCAGATCGTGAGCGCGTTGTGCAGCCGGGCGGCGGAGCAGGGCCTGCATCTGTTCTTCACCAACTGCCGGCACCTGTACCGCTTCAGGCGGCACGTGGAGAAGGCTGTAACGCTCACCCAGAGCCCGGGCTGGCTTAACTTCGAGGACACCGACCACGCGGTGCAGTGGGGCGAAGACCAGCTGCTCGCGCAGGCCAAGGTTGAGGGTTCGCTGGCCGCCGTTAATGACCTGGCCGACCAGTACCTGTGCGCGCACATGACCCCGGAGGAGCTCGACCGGCTGCGCTGCATCGGCACGGAGCGGCATTTTGCGGCGGGCACCCGCATCTTCGCCGCCGGCGACCGAGCCGAGTCGATGTTCTTCATCTCCGACGGCGAGGTGGACGTGTCGGTCGACAGCGACGCCGGCCACTCCGTGCGTCTGACCACGCTGGGCAGCGGCACCGTGTTCGGCGAGGTGGCGCTGTTAAACCAGCAGCAGCGTTCGGCCAACGTCACCGCCTCGGGCGACACCACCTGCCTGGAGGTGCGCTTCGACGCCCTGGGTGAGACCCTGCGCACCAAGATACTGATCAACATGGCGAGCTATTTCGCGCGCAAGATCCAGCAGGACGCGGAGTTGTTGAAGCACCTCGGTTAGCGACTCAACGCGGCTACGACCGCCTCGTAGTCGGGCTCCTGAGCGATCTCCGGCACCAGTTCCCGGTGGATGACCTCGCCCTGTTCGTCGACCACCACCACGGCGCGCGCCAACAGGCCGCCCAGCCGCCCTTCGGCCATGTACACACCGTAGTCGCGACCGAATTCCGGTGCCCGGTAAACCGAGGCGGTCTCGACGTTGTCGATGCCCTCGGCGCCGCAGAAGCGGCCGAGCGCGAACGGCAGGTCGGCCGACACGCACAGCACCTTGGTGTTGGGCATGGCGGCGGCGCGCTCGTTGAACTGGCGCACCGACTTGGCGCAGGTCGGGGTGTCGATGCTCGGAAAGATGTTCAGCACCAGCCGCGAGCCGCGGTAGTCGGCCAGGCTCACCGGGGACAGGTCGGCCTTGCGCAGGGCGAAGTCCGGCGCCGCGTCGCCCAGCGCCGGCAGTTCGCCGCTGGTTTCCACCATTTCCCCTCGGGATGAAATCGTCGCCATGTCGTGTTCCTGTGTGTTCGCGGGGTGTCTTGTCGGCACCAACGCAAGAAACGGAGGTTGCGATTGGAAGGTTAGGCCTAAACTGATAAGAATTAGCCCGGAAAACTATAACGATTAGTCCCCGAGGAAGACAGCCATGCCCAAGACCCTCTACCACTACGTCGACGGCGCCCGCGTACCGGGCGGCGGCGAGCGCTTCGGCGACGTCTACAATCCCGCGACCGGCGAGGTGGCCGCACGCGTGCCGCTGGCCAGCGCGGACGAGACGGCGGCCGCCATCCGGGTCGCCGCGCAGGCCTTTCCCGGTTGGCGCGACACCCCGCCGCTGCGCCGCGCCGGGGTGTTGTTCCGGTTCAAGGAGCTGCTGGACCGCCATCGCGACGAACTGGCGCGCCTGGTTTCGGACGAGCACGGCAAGGTGCTGAACGACGCGCTCGGCTCGGTCACGCGTGGCATCGAGGTCGTGGAGTTCGCCTGCGGCGCGCCGCACCTGCTCAAGGGCTACTTCTCGGAGAACGTCGGCACCAACGTCGACAGTCACTCGATCCGCCAGCCGCTGGGGGTGTGCGCGGGGATCACGCCGTTCAACTTCCCGGCGATGGTGCCCATGTGGATGTTTCCCATGGCCGTCGCCTGCGGCAACACCTACGTGCTGAAAACCTCCGAGCGGGTGCCCTCCACGGCGCTCCGGCTGGCGGAGTTGTTCACGGAGGCGGGGCTGCCGAACGGCGTGTTCAACGTGGTCAACGGCGACAAGGAGGCGGTCGACACGCTGTTGACCCACCCGGACGTCGCGGCGGTGAGCTTCGTCGGCTCCACGGCAGTGGCCGAGTACGTCTACCGCACCGGTACCGACCACGGCAAGCGCGTGCAGGCGCTCGGCGGGGCCAAGAACCACATGGTGGTGATGCCGGACGCCGATCTGGAGCAGGCCGCCGACGCCCTCATGGGCGCCGCCTACGGGTCGGCCGGCGAGCGCTGCATGGCCATCTCCGTGGCCGTGGCGGTGGGCGAGGAGACCGCCGATGCCCTGATCGAGCGGCTCGCCCCGCGCGTGGCCGCGCTCAAGGTCGGGCCGGCGACGGACCCCGCCTCGGAAATGGGGCCGCTGGTGACCCGCGCGCACTACGAGCGGGTACGCGGCTACGTCGACCTGGGCGTGTCCGAGGGCGCGGAACTGGTGGTCGACGGCCGCGACCTCGAGGTGCCCGGCCACCAGGGCGGCTTCTACCTGGGCGGGTGTCTGTTCGACCGGGTCGGCACGGAGATGCGCATCTACCGCGAGGAGATCTTCGGGCCCGTGCTGTGCGTGGTCCGGGTGCCGGACTTCGAGCAGGCGCTCGCCATCGTCAATGCGCACGAATACGGCAACGGCACGGCCGTCTTCACGCGCGACGGCGACACCGCGCGCACCTACGCCTCGCGCGAGCAGGTCGGCATGGTGGGGGTCAACGTGCCCATCCCCGTGCCCATGGCCTTCCACAGCTTCGGCGGCTGGAAAAGCTCCCTGTTCGGCGACCACCACATCTACGGACCGGAGGGCGTGCGCTTCTACACGCGCCTGAAGACCGTCACCCAG
>JARRQB010000125.1:0-5219 GCA_037382265.1 Gammaproteobacteria bacterium
GCAGGCCATTCGCCTGCTGCAGTTGTCTACGCTGGATCTCAAGCAGGAAATCCAAGACGCGCTGGAATCGAACCTCATGTTGGAAACCGAGGAGGACGGCCAGTTGCGCGAGCAGCAGGCCAAGGGAGTCAACGGCGACGACACCGGCGGCGACGAGATCAAGGGCCAGCTCAACGAGGCCGACAACGAGCGCGAGATCAACGTCGAAAGCACCAGCATGCCGGACGAGCTGCCGGTCGACACCGCTTGGGACGACCTTTACGAGACGCCAAGCTACAGCACGCCGAGCGGCAGCGGCGACGACTCCAGCGATTTTCTGACCCAGCAGTCGCGCGACCAGACGCTGCAGGACTACCTGCAGTGGCAGCTCAACCTGTCGCATTTTTCAGACGTGGACGCCGCGATCGCGGCCATGATCGTGGACGGCATCGACGAGGACGGCTACCTGGGCACCACGCTGGAGGATATCGTCGAGGCCCTGGAGGACCCCGACATCGGGCTCGAGGAGGTCGAGGCGGTACTGCACCGGGTGCAGAACTTCGACCCGCCGGGGGTCGCTGCCCGCGATCTGCGCGAGAGCCTGCTCCTGCAACTGCGCCAGCTGCCGCCCGACGAGCCCCACGTGGCCAATGCCCTGCGCCTGGTCGGTGATTATTTCGAACTGCTCGCGAACCAGGATGAGGCGCAGATCAAACGCCGCTGCAAGCTGGAGGGCGAGGAACTGGCCGGAACCGTGCGCCTGATTCGTTCCCTGAACCCGCGACCGGGTACCAGCGTGGTGACCGAGGCGCCGGCTTACGTCGAACCCGACGTGTTCGTCTACAAGCGCAACGACCGCTGGGTGGTTGAGCTCAACCCCGACGCCGCACCGCGCCTGCGCGTCAACGGCGACTATGCAAGCCTGATCCGCCGAGCCGACAACAGCGCGGACAACGCCACGCTGAAGAACCACCTGCAGGAGGCCCGCTGGTTCATCAAGAGCCTGCAGAGCCGCAACGACACCCTGCTGCGCGTGGCCACCAAGATCGTCGAGGTGCAGCGCAACTTCTTCGAATTCGGCGAGGAGGCCATGAAACCGCTGGTGCTGCGCGACATCGCCGAGGCGCTGGAAATGCACGAGTCGACCATCTCCCGGGTAACCTCGCAGAAGTACATGTACACGCCGCGCGGCACCCTGGAGTTCAAGTACTTCTTTTCCAGCCACGTCAGCACGTCGAGCGGCGGCGAGGCCTCGGCAACCGCCATTCGCGCCCTGATCAAAAAGCTGATTGCGGCCGAGAAGCCGGCTAAACCGCTGTCCGACAACAAGATTGCGGCCATACTCGAGGAACAGGGCATTCAGGTGGCGCGACGCACCGTCGCCAAGTACCGGGAGTCGATGGCGATCCCGCCGTCGAACGAACGCAAGCGCCTTGCCTAGGCGCCTAGAAAAGGAGAAGACCATGCAACTCAGCCTGACCGGTCATCACGTCGACATCACCGACGCACTGCGCAACTACGTGCAAGAGAAGGTCGAGCGCCTGGAACGCCACTTCGACCACGTCACCAATATGCACGTGATCCTCAGCGTCGAGAAACTGCAGAGAAAGGCCGAGGCCACGGTCCACCTGAGCGGCGCCGACATCTTCGCCGACTCGGTGCACGAAGACATGTACGCGGCTATCGACACCCTGGTCGACAAGCTGGACCGGCAGGTGCTCAAGCACAAGGAAAAGCTCCAGAACCGCCGCAGCAACGGTTCACGCGCTGCCGCGCCAGCCAGCTGAGACCGACGCACGATCATGCAACCGGCAGACGTACTGGCCACGGAACGCATCAGCCCGGTCGGCAAGGCCGCCAGCAAAAAGCGCGTCCTCGAGGACGTCGCCGACTTGCTGGCGACCGCGCTCGGCGAACCTTCCAGCGAGCAGGTGTTCGAGCGGCTGCTCGAACGCGAGCGCCTCGGCAGCACCGGGTTGAGCGGGGGGGTCGCCCTGCCGCATGCACGCATGCGGGGGGTCGAGGCGGCCCGGGGCGCCTTCCTGCGCCTCGAACAGGCCGTCGACTTCGACGCCATGGACGGACAACCCGTCGACCTCGTGTTCGGGCTCCTGGTGCCGGAGGAGGCCACCGACGAGCACCTCGAGCTCCTGGCCTCGCTCGCCCGGGTGTTCAGCGAACCGGCCTTCCGGTCGCGCCTGCGCGAAGCCGAGGCCGATGCCGCGCAGATCTTGTCCATCATCGCCGGGAAAGACGAGACCGATGCCAACTCGGGTCAGGGTCCAGGATCTGTACGACTTCCTGCGTGAGCGGCTCTCGCTCACCTGGATCGCCGGCCGCGACGGCGGGACGCGCCCCCTGACGCCGAGCGGCGAGCATCAGCCGGCACGAATTGTCGCGGGCCCGCTTAACCTCATCCATCCCAATCACGTCCAGGTCATCGGTCCCGCCGAGGCGGATTTCCTCGATGGCCTGGCCGCCGGGGAACGGGCCAAGGCCCTGCGGCAGCTGATCGCCTACGAGCCGATCGCGCTGGTATGCGCCGCCGGGGTTGAGCCGGCCGACGACCTGCTGCCGCTGGCCGAGGCACACGACGTCCCGGTGTTCAGTTCGCCGCTGCCGGACATCCAGGTGATCGACAACCTGCAGTACTTCGGGTCTCTGTTCCTGGCGCGGAAGACCACGCTGCACGGCGTGTTTCTCGAGGTCCTGGGCATGGGCGTCTTGCTCACGGGCGACGCCGCCGTCGGCAAGAGCGAACTCGCGCTCGAGCTGATCTCGCGCGGCAACCGGTTGATCGCCGACGACGCGCCCGAGTTCTCACGCATCGCCCCGGACATCGTCAGCGGGGCCTGCCCGCCGCTGCTGCGCGATTTCCTGGAGGTCCGCGGCCTGGGCATCCTGAACATCCGCGCCATGTTCGGTGACAGCGCCATCAAGCGCACCAAGTACTTGCGGCTGATCGTGCACCTGAAGCGGATGACGCCGGACGAGCTGGCCCGCATGGACCGGCTGGCCAGCGCCGGCAAGCCGACGGACGTGCTCGGCGTGCAGATCCCGGTAGTCACGGTGCCGGTGGCGCCGGGCCGCAACCTGGCGATCCTGGTCGAGAGCGCAGTGCGAAATCACCTGTTGAAACTCGAAGGCTACGACGCCGTCGAAGCCTTCGTTAAGCGCCAGGAGCGGGCTCTGCAGCAGCAGTAAATGCGGCGCCAGCAGCCTTTCGGCCCGTTATACTGGGCCTCAGCCAACTTGCGCAGTGCAGCGACACATGACCTCTGACAGCAAGAAACTGGTCGTCGTCACCGGCTTGTCCGGCTCCGGGAAGAGCATCGCCCTGGACGCGTTGGAGGACAGCGGCTTCTACTGCATCGACAACCTGCCGGTGTCGTTGTTCCACACCTTTGCCGACGAGGTCATGGCGGAAAGCTCGCCGCTGTACCGGCGTGCCGCGGTGGGCATCGACGCCCGCAACCAGGCCAACGACCTGAATCAGGTGCTGCCCCGCATCGAGCGCTTGCGGTCGCGCCGCATCACCTGCGAGATCATCTTTCTCGACGCCCAGCAGGACGTGCTCATCCAGCGCTTCAGCGAGACCCGCCGGCGCCACCCGCTGACTGCCGACCAGCGTTCGCTCGAACAGGCGATCGACCTGGAGCATAAACTGCTCGAGCCGCTGCTGAACGCCGCCGATCTGCGCATCGACACCACCCGCACCACGCTGCACGAACTGCGTGCGCTGATACGCCAGCGCGTTGCCGAGCACCCCGAAGGCGAACTGTCGATCGTGCTCGAGTCGTTCGGCTTCAAACACGGCCTGCCGCGCAATGCCGACTTCGTGTTCGACGCACGCTGCCTGCCGAACCCCCACTGGCGCCCCGACTTGCGCCCCTTTACCGGCAAGGACCGGCCGGTGGCGGATTTCCTCGGCGCCGACGCGCACGTCAACCGCATGTTCGATCACATCGCCGCCTTCCTCGATACCTGGATTCCGTGTTTCCGCACCGAGGGGCGCGCCTATCTGACCGTGGCGGTCGGCTGCACGGGCGGACAGCACCGCTCGGTCTATCTCGCCGAAAGACTCGGACGCTTTCTGCAGGAGCACGGCCACTCGACCCTGACCCGACACCGCGAACTGCCATGACCATCGGCATCCTGATGATCACCCACCCGGGCGTCGGCTCCTCGCTGCTCCACACCGTCACCCGCATACTCGGGTCCTGTCCGCTGCCGACCAAGTGCCTGGAGATCCCGCCCGGGGCCGAGATCGAACCCCTGCTGAGCAAAGCGACCGAGCACTTGGCGGCGCTCGACGACGGCAGTGGGGTGCTGGTGTTGTCCGACATCTACGGCTCGACACCGAGCAACATTGCCTGGCGACTGTCGGAGACCGGGCGGGCGGCGGTGTTGGCCGGGGTCAACCTGCCAATGCTGATCCGCGCCTACAACTACGCCGACGACGACCTCGACAGCCTGTGCCGCAAGGCGGTGGACGGCGGGGTGCGGGGCATCCACGCCCGCAGCCGTGAGGAGGCCCTGCAGCACCGGGAGCAAGGCGGATGATCGAACGCGAAGTGTCGATCATCAACAAGCTCGGCCTGCACGCGCGCGCGGCGGCCAAGCTGGTCAGCACCGCGAGCGCCTTCGGCGCCCACATCGAGGTCGCCAAGGACGGCCAGCGAGTCAACGGCAAGAGCATCATGGGCGTCATGATGCTCGCTGCCAGCAACGGGTCGACCATTCGCCTGAGCGCCGACGGCGACGACGAAGAAGCCGCCATGGACGCCCTGGTCGAGCTGATCGCCAACCGCTTCGGAGAGCCCGAGTGACGGTCGCCTGCACCGGCATCGGCGTCCCCAGCGGCGCCGACATCGCCATCGGCCTGGCGTATCGGCTGCATCGCGGCCCCGTCCAGGCAGCTATCGGCCGGATCAGCCCCGACGAGGTGCAGCCTGAGATCGAGCGCTTCCGCCATGCGGTCACCAGCGCCGCGGCCCAGCTGCGCGCCATCCGCGACCAGATCCCGGGCGCCACCCCCGCGGACATTCGCGAGTTCATCGACGCCCACCTGCTGATGCTCGAAGACCGCGCCATCGCCGAGACGCCGATCGAACTCATTCGCACTCAGTACTACCGCGCGGAATCGGCCCTGCAGGTGCAGCGCGACGCCCTGGTTCGGGTGTTCGAGGACATGGACGACGCCTACCTAAGCACCCGCAAGGACGACGTGGACCAGGTGG
>JARRQB010000126.1:0-5193 GCA_037382265.1 Gammaproteobacteria bacterium
TCGCGCACGCGTACGACCAGTTCGGCGGTGATCTCGCCCTCCTCCCGCTCGATGCCGGCCTTGAGCACGATCAGCCCCAACGGCATCTGGCCCTTGAGCGCGTCGGACACGCCGATGACCGCGCACTCGGCGACGTCCGGGTGACCCGCCAGCACCTCCTCCATCTGGCCGGTCGACAGCCGGTGACCGGCCACGTTGATGACGTCGTCGGTGCGGCTCATGATCCACAGGTAACCGTCGGCGTCCTTGTAGCCGGCATCGCCGGTGAGGTAGTAGCCGGGGTATTTGCGCAGGTAGCTGTCGACGAAGCGCTGCTCGTTGTGCCACAGCGTGGGCAGGCACGACGGCGCGAGCGGCAGCTTGATCACGATGTTGCCCATGTCTCCGGGCGCCACCTCGGCGCCGCCCTCGTCGAGGATGCGCACGTCGTAGCCGGGCATGGCGACCGTGGGCGAGCCCGGCTTTACGGCCATCGGCTCGATGCCCATCGGGTTGGCGGCGATCGCCCAACCGGTCTCGGTCTGCCACCAGTGGTCGATCACCGGCTTGTCGAGCTGCTGGCTTGCCCAGTGCAGGGTGTCGGGATCGCAGCGCTCGCCCGCCAGAAACAGGGCCTGCATGCACGACAGGTCGTACTGCGCGAGATGGCTGCCGGCCGGGTCTTCCTTTTTGATGGCACGAAAGGCCGTGGGGGCGGTGAACAGCACGCGCACGCCGTGCTCGCTGATAACCCGCCAAAAGGCGCCCGGGTCGGGCGTACCGACCGGTTTGCCCTCGTACATCACCGTGGTGCAGCCCTTGAGCAACGGGCCGTACACGATGTAGCTGTGACCGACGACCCAACCGACGTCCGAGGCCGCCCAGTAGACGTCGCCCGGCTGCACGTCGTAGATGGCGCCCATGGACCAGTGCAGCGCCACGGCGTGGCCGCCGTTGTCCCGCACCACGCCCTTGGGCTGCCCGGTGGTACCCGAGGTGTAGAGGATGTACAACGGGTCGGTGGCCGCAACCGGCACGCAGGCCGCGGGTACCGCGGACGCCATCGCGGTGTCCCAGTCGATGTCGCGGCCGTCGGCAAGCTCCGCTTCGGCCTGCGGGCGCTGCTTGATGATGCAGGCGGCGGGCTTGTGCCGGGCCAGCCGTATGGCGTCGTCGAGCAGTGGCTTGTAGTGCACGGTGCGGTTGGGCTCGATGCCGCAGGAGGCCGTCAGGATGAGTTTGGGCCTGGCGTCGTCGATCCGGGTTGCCAATTCGTTGGCCGCGAAGCCACCGAACACCACCGAGTGGATCGCACCGATGCGCGCACAGGCCAGCATGGCCATCGCCGCCTCGGGAATCATCGGCATGTAGACGATCACGCGGTCGCCCTGCTCGACCCCGTTGGCCTGCAGCACGCCGGCGAGCCGCGCCACCTCGTCGCGCAGTCCGGCGTAGCTGTACACCTGCTTCTGCCCCGTGACCGGACTGTCGTAGATCAGCGCCGGCCGCTCGCCGTTGCCGGCCTCGACGTGACGGTCGAGCGCGTTGTGGCAGGTGTTGAACTCGCCGCCGACAAACCAGCGCGGTGTCGGCGAGGCATCGAGATCGAGGACCTTGTCCCAGGGTTTGTACCAATCCAGGGCCTGCGCCGCCTCACCCCAAAATCCCTCGGGGTCGGTCAGCGAGCGTTGGTACAGCGCTTGGTATTTCCCCATCTGTCGACACCTCCACGTGGCTACGGGGTCAACCCCCGCGTCTTGTTATGCGTTTTACCCGGTGCCGCGAACTATAGCAGCGCCCTCTGCGGAGGGAAGTATTTATTTATTTAAAAACTATGATTAATTATTTCAATGCATTTTTATCCATTGTTTCTCATAGCAAAAAAATAGAAACAATAGCTGTTGATAAGATGCTAATACAGCTCGAACAGGCCGTTAACCCAATGCCGAGAGAAAGCCGCCGTGGCGCTCGTACCGAGCCCATCCAACCCTCTCCCGCCGTGATTTGCCGGCGCCTGCGAAAACGGATGTGTCGACAGTTTTCGAACGGTAGTGCCTATTCGCCATAGGCCGCGCGCGGCAGCCAGGTCGCCATGTCCGGCCACAGGGCGAGCAGGCCGAGCATCGCCAGCTGGATCGCGATGAAGGGGGCAACGCCGCGGTAGATCGCGGAGGTGGGCACGGTGGCGGGCGCCACGCCGCGCAGGTAGAACAGGGCGAAGCCGAACGGTGGGGTCAGAAAGGAGGTCTGCAGGTTCAAGGCGATCATCACACCCAACCAGACCGGATCGAGTCCCATCGCCAGCAGGATGGGGCTGACAATGGGCACGACGACGAAGGTAATCTCGATGAAATCGAGGATGAAGCCGAGCAGGAACATGATCAGCATGACCGCAGCGACCGCACCCAGGGTGCCGCCGGGCAGTGCGTGCAGGAGCCCCTCGACCACCTCGTCACCGCCGAAACCGCGAAACACCAGGGAGAACACCGAGGCGCCGACGAAGATCATGAACACCATGCTGGTCACCAGGGTGGTCTGACGCATGACCTCGCGCAGGGTCGCCGGATCCAACTGTCTGCGCTGCCAGGCCAGCAGCAGGGCGCCGACTGCTCCGACCGAGGCGGCCTCCGTCGGTGTTGCCAGGCCGCCCAGGATGGACCCCAACACCGCCACGATCAGCCCCAGCGGCGGCAGCAGGACCCTGACCACTCGGCCGACCAGCCGACGCCCACTGCTGGTGCGCTCGGCCTCGGGCAGGGCCGGCACGGCGGTCGGTCGCAGCAGCGCCACCGCGACCAGATAGCCGGCGTACAGCGTAACCAGGACCAGGCCGGGGAACAGCGCGCCGAGAAACAGGTCGCCGACGGACACGGTACGCGGGTTCCACACGCCCAGTTCCAGCTGGGCCTGCTGGTAGGCCGCCGAGAGCACGTCGCCGAGCAGCACCAGGACGATCGAGGGCGGGATGATCTGGCCGAGGGTGCCGGAAGCGCAGATGGTCCCGGCCGCGACCGCCGGGTCGTAGCGGCGCTTGAGCATGGTGGGCAGCGACAACAACCCCATGGTGACCACGGTCGCACCGACGATACCGGTCGAAGCCGCCAGCAACATGCCGACCAGGATGACGGAGATGCCGAGGCCGCCGCGCAGCGGCCCGAACAGTGCGGCCATGGTATCGAGCAGGCTCTCGGCCACGCGGGAACGCTCCAGCATCACCCCCATGAACACGAACAACGGCACCGCGATCAGGGTCTGGTTGGTCATGATGCCGTAGAGGCGATTCGGCAGGGCCTCGAGGAAGGCGCCGTCGAACACGTCGAGCCACCCCCCAAGCAGGGCGAACGCGAGCGCGACCCCGCTCAGCGTGAAAGCGACGGGGAAGCCGAGCATCAGCACCGCCGCGACCGCCGCGAACAGCAACAGCGGCAGCCACTCGGTCAAGACGGCGGGACCTCGTCGGCCGCCCCCGCCACGCGCCCGCTCAGCACCAGCGCGGCGCGCGCCGCCCAAGCGACGCCCTGCAGGATCAACAGCGCCGGCATGACGAGGAGAAGACCCTTGTACAGGAACACGCCGGGCAGTCCGCCGGCCTCGCGCGAACCCTCGCGCACGGCCCAGGAACCGGCCACGTAGTCCCAGCCGACCCATAGGATGAACACGCAGCTCGGCATCAGCAGCAACAACGTGCCCAGCAGGTCGGTCAGCGCGCGGCCGCGCGGCCCCCAGCGCCGGTAGAAGATATCGACCCGCACGTGGGCGTCGCGGCCGAGCGCATAGGCAGCGCCGAGCATGAACACCAGGCCGTGCATGTAGAGCACCGACTCCTGCATCGCGATCCAACCGGTGTCGAACACGTAGCGCAGCATCACTATCAGGAAGGTCACCAGGACCATGAGCAGGGTCAGCCAGGAAACCAGCCGCCCGACCCGTGCCGTCCAGCGCTCGAGGCTGTCAATGACTGGGGTCAGCGCTCGCGGCCCCTACCAGCGAAACAGAACCCACATCGGCACCTGCAGCTCCTCGGGACCGAAGCGCCGTGATTCCAGCTGACCGTCGCCGTCCTGATCGAGCAGGTAGTAGGGCGGCCCCTTGGCCGGCACCACCTTGACCATATAAGTCTGACCGTTGATGCGATATTCGTAGATGGTTCGGTCGCCCTGCTGGACGATCGTCACCTCGGGGTCCAGCGGTTCACCGCTGCGCAGGGGTGGGGGTGGGGGCGGCGCATCCACGGCCTCGCGGGCGGGCTCTTGCGCATGCGCCGCACCGGCCAGCAGCAACGCCAACAACGACATCGTAAGCTTGCCCATCGTTCCTTTCCGCGGCCAGGGCCGCCCCTCCACAGCAAAATGCTATTACAGTTCCAGCAGGATTTCCTGCTCCTCGGCCGACGGCTCCAAGCCGCGCTGTTCGTAGTGTTCGAAGATGGCGTCGACGATCGCCTGCGGCTCGTCGCACACCCTGATCAGGTCCAGGTCCTCGGGGTCTATGGTCCCCGCCGCGCACATGGTCCCTCGCATCCACTCGAGCAACCCCCGCCAGAACCCGCCCTCGGCCAGGATGATCGGAATACGGCGGCTCTTGCCGGTCTGCACCAAGGTAAGGATCTCGGCCAGTTCGTCGAGTGTGCCGAAGCCGCCTGGCAGCACCACGTAGGCCGAGGCGTACTTCACGAACATGACCTTGCGTGCGAAAAAGTGTTTGAACTGCAGGGAAATGTCCTGGTAGGGGTTGCCCGCCTGCTCGTGCGGCAACTGGATGTTCAAGCCAACGCTGGGTGACTTGCCCGCGTGGGCGCCCTTGTTGGCCGCTTCCATGACGCCCGGCCCCCCGCCGCTGACCACGCTGAACCCCGCGTCCGACAACAGGCGCGCCGTCGCCTCGGCCTTGGCGTACCAGGGGTGGTCGGAGGCGGTCCGCGCCGAGCCGAAGAAACTCACCGAGGGCGCGATCTGCGCCAGCTTCTCGAAGCCCTCGACGAACTCCGCCATGATCTGGAAGATCCGCCAGGACTCGCGTACCAGCTGGTTTTCGCTCGCGGCGCCCGATAGATTCCTGCCCAGCTCTCGCATTCCCCCATCCCCTTCGTGGCCTCGCGGCGAACGAGCCGTTAGCATAGAGCAAGCGGAGGCCCGAATCCGCCGGCCGGGTCCCGGGACCGCGGCATACCCCATCAAACGAGGACGCGACAACATGAAAGCAGCCATTATCGGC
>JARRQB010000127.1:0-5148 GCA_037382265.1 Gammaproteobacteria bacterium
ATGAGCCGGCCGGTCGCCGGGTCCTCCAGGGTGAGCCGGCCGTCGGGGTAGCGCGCCACGCGAAACGGGGCCTGCGTCCCGCCCAGGCCGTGGCTGCGCCGTTCGCGTGCCAATCCGCGCAGCACGCCACGGATGAAGTTCTCGGTGCCCGGTGCCAGGGTCGCGAGCGGCGTGCTGTCGTCCCCGTCGTAGACCTGCACCACACCGCCCGGCTCGTCGACGAAGCGCAGCTCGCGCACCTGCGCCGCTGCACCCGCGGTCGGCACGCCGACCCGAAAGTCGGCGAGCCTCGCCGCGCCGACCGCCACCAGGGCGAAACCGATGAGCGCGGCGACGCCGAGCAGGGCGCCTCGCGGAAAGGGCTGGTTGCGAAACGGATCGCTCATCCGGTCCTCGCCGCGCTCAGGACAGCGCCGCGGTGTGCGCCCCACGCGGTGGCGCGGGCCGCTTGGCACGACCGTCGTCAGCCGCAAGCGGTACCTCGACGGTTTCCCCGGCCTGGCTGCGAATCACGCCCGCCAACAGGTCCGCGACGCGTTCGGCCTGAGGAATACAACGCAGCATCGGCTGGGCCGGGGAGAAGTGCCACGGCCTGGCGTGCGGCCAGATCAGCCAATAGGCGGTCCGCTGCCCCGGCGCCAACTTCAGGACGATGTCGCCACTGGCGTCGTCGAAGCGCTTCAGATCCGCTGCCTCCACCTTGTCCCAGGGAATGTTGATCATCATCGGGATGGCCACGCCGAAGCGAAGCACCAGCCGCTGATCGGTGATGGTGTAGACCGTGGTCCGACCGTAGAGCCAGCCCAGCAGGGTCAGCAGCCCGACCACTGTGCCCCCGAGCACCGTCAGCCAGCCGGCACCCTTCAGCGCCTCGGCCACCGGCATCCCGGCTTGGGTACTGAGCACGACGTGGGCGCACGCCAGCAGCCCGAAATATGCCGCGGCCGTGCGGGTGTGGAAGGCGCGCCTCGCCAACCCTTGCCAGCGGGGCGTTCCTTGCCAAACCATGTTCTCTCCCTCGGGCAGTCGCTCCGGTAGCCCGCGGACCGGTTCGTTCTCGTACTCGTTCACAACAGCGGCTCCGTCCGGGCCGCGGTCGCGTAGAGGTGCCCGCCGGCGTAATAGGCGCAGATACGATCCTCTTCCTGGAGCGTGACCTGATCGGGGTAGGCCAGCTCGGGTACTTGGCCGAACTGCTCGGCGAGGATCGACACCACTTTGACATGACTGCCGTCGGCGCTGACCCGGGCGAAATTTATCGGCAGCAGCACGTGTCGGCCGTCGGCCTCGACCTCGAGGTAGCGAATCTGTGGTTCCGAGCGGTCGACCCACAGGTCGGCGATCGTACCGGCTTGCTTGCCATCGGCGCCGTAGACCGGCTTGCCGCGCGGGTCCGGGTCGCGCTCCTCGACAGTGAAATCGGTGGCGATGCGCATCGGGACGATTTTGCGCTCCCCTTCGTGGGTCAAATCGGGTTCGTTCGGCCTGATGGCGTAAGCCGCCGGCCCGACGCCGTCGACCATCGGGTTGCCGGTCGGGTGCAGGGGCGCGCCGGGCCAGCCGGCCACGGGTTGGGCCGCGAGCTCATAACCCTCGGGTTCGGATCGCGGCGCCTGACGCGTACCGCCGCCGTGCGGCAGGATGAAGGTCTTCGGCGCCGGCATGTCGGGCCAGCCGACGACCCTGATGTGCTTGGAGCGCTCCGAGTGCAGCGGATAGCCCTCGCGCTTGTCTTCCCGGCGCAAATAGATGACGAGGCCGGCAAAGAAGATCCAGAAGGCGTAGAGAACGAGTTGAGCTACATCGACGTAGCTGGTGATGGCGCCTGTTGACATTGCGAGTTCTCCCGTGTGTAAAACCCCGTCAGCCGGGGAAGTCAGCGAGACCGAATGCGGTCCGGTCGCCCCCGTACTCGCCGGGACGGCGAACGAGGGGGCCAATTGCCACGAGGGTGGCGAACAACAAGACGATCTCGGCGTGATAGACCATGCCGTAACCGGTGGTCGGTCCGGTCAGCGCGGGACCCAGCCCGCCGGCCGTTGCGAGTTCCGTTACCGCGTCGCGCATGGCACCGCCGAGGGCGATGGCTACCCCGGCCGCCGTGGCTTGGACGGCGCCCCAGGCGCCGAGCGCGAGGCCATTTTCGCCGTACTCGGCGAGACCCATGGCCGCCGTGAGCGTACCGACGGCGAACAGACCTCCACCAAAGCCGATCATGGCCGTGCCGCTGCGGAACAGCAGGGTGGAATCGAGTGGCGCGGAGAGGATCACCGCGGCAAAGGCGAAGATACCGGCGACGGCGCCGAACCCGGCGAGCCGCACCGGATCAGCGCCGCCGCCGAGCAACCGGGAAGCGGCAGCGAAGGCTGCCAGCATGCCGATCGCCAGGATGGCGGTGAGCCCCGTCGTGGCACTCACCGATAGCCCGAGGACCTCCCCGCCGTAGGGTTCGAGCAGGATGTCCTGCATGCTGAAGCCGGCGGTGCCCAGGCCAACCGCGACCAGCAGGCGCATCGACCGGCCGGAGTTCCGGAACGTCTGCCAGGCCTCGCGAAACGCAGGGCGCGCGTGTCCGCGCCGGGTGCGTGCCGGGTTGCGCGGCTCCTGCTTCCACAATGCGACCAGGTTGAGCGCGATCGTGACCAGGGCAGCGCCCTGGATGACCTGAATGAGGCGCAGCTGGCTGAAGTTCTCGAGCAGCGCCGCGAAGCCGAGCGAACTGGCGACCATGCCGACCAGTAGCATGACGTACAGCAACGCGACGACGCGCGGCCGCGCCGGCTCGGGCGCCAGGTCGGTGGCGAGCGCGAGCCCCGCGGTCTGCGTGGTGTGCAGCCCGGCGCCCACCAGAAGAAAGGCGAGGGCCGCACCGGCCTGACCGACCCAGGCCGGCCCATGGGTGTCCCCCGAGAGCACCAGCAGGGCGAACGGCATGATGGCCAGGCCGCCGAACTGCGCCAGTGTGCCCATCCAGATGTACGGCACGCGCCGCCAACCGAGCAGCGATCGGTGGTGGTCCGAACGGAAGCCGATAAGCGCACGCAGCGGTGCGAATACCAGAGGCAGCGACACCATCAGCGATACCAGCCAGACCGGCACTGCCAGCTCCAGGACCATCACGCGGTTCAGCGTGCCGTTGAGGAGTACCACCGCCATGCCGACCGTGACCTGGAACAGCGACAACCGCAGCAGCCGGCTCATCGGCAGTTCGAGGGTCGCCGCGTCGGTGAACGGCAGGAAGCGCGGGCCGAGCCCGATCCAGGCGCTGGTCAGTCGCTGCGCGGCACCTTTCATAGCCGGGTGAGTTCGAAGGCCTGCGAGGTGTAGAAGCCGCTGGATATGCGCGTGCTGCGCCCGCGCCGCCAGGTCGCGAAACCGAACTCGGTGGCGAGCCGATGGACGAGCTGGCTCTCGAGCACGGGCTCGATGGCCGGGGCCCGCTCGCTGCGCGGGAACCAGCGTCCGACAGCGTGCATGAGCGCGAGCAGCGGAGTGCGCGGCGCGAAAGTGAAGATCACCGAGCGCTCGGTCAAGCTGGCCAGCCCCGCGAGCGTGCGCACCGCGTCCGCGGCCCGGTAGTGAATCAGCGAGTCCATGGCGACCACGTGGTCGAACTGGCCGAGGTCCGGGTCCCACATGTCGCCGACCTGGTAGTCGATGCGCGCGACCGGCACGTCCTCGGGCACGCGCTCGCGCGCGAGTGCGATCAGCGTGGGTGAGAGGTCGACGGCCACCACCTGGGCGCCGCGCCGGGCCGCCTCCACGGCCAGCGCCCCTGTACCGCAGCCGGCGTCGAGCAGTCGCCGGCCCGAGAGGTCCAGCGGCAGCCAGTCGAGCAGGGTATTGCGCATGCGCTCGCGGCCCGCCCGCACCGTCTGGCGGATGCGCCCGACCGGTGCGTTCGAGGTGAGACGCGACCAGGCCTCGGCCGCGGTCCGGTCGAAATAGGTCTCGATTTCGGTGCGGCGCTGCTTGTAGGTGAGCGTGGTCATCAGTCGAACCCCAGGAAGTCGAACAAGTCGCGGTCTTTCATGGGCTGAGCCGGCAGCGGATCAACGCCGTCCCAGAGCGCCGCTGCCAGATCCAGGTATTCCTGCTGAACCTCGGCCAGGCCGGGCGCTTCGGGCATCTCGAACAGCGTCGACTTCTTGAGCCGGCTGCGCCGAATCACGTCGAGGTCGGGAAAGTGGGCCAGCCGACGGAGACCTACCGCCGCGTTGAAGCGGTCGATTTCGTCGGTGTCGGCGCTGCGATTGGCAATCACGCCGCCGAGGCGCACGCCGTAGTTGCGCGCCTTCGCCTGGATCGCCGAGGCGATGCGGTTCATGGCAAAGATGGAATCGAAGTCGTTGGCGGTCACCACCAACGCGCGTTCGGCGTGCTGAAGCGGCGAGGCAAAGCCGCCGCACACGACGTCGCCCAGCACGTCGAACAAGACGACGTCTGCCTCCTCGAGGAGGTGGTGCTGCTTGAGCAGCTTGACCGTTTGGCCGACGACGTAACCGCCGCAACCGGTGCCGGCCGGAGGGCCGCCCGCCTCGACGCACATCACGCCGTTGTAGCCTTCGTACACGAAGTCCTCGACCCGCAATTCCTCGGGGTGGAAGTCCACCGCCTCGAGCGCGTCGATGACCGTAGGCACCAGCGACTTGGTGAGGGTGAAGGTGGAGTCGTGCTTAGGGTCGCAGCCGATCTGGATCACCCGCTTGCCGAGCTTGGCGAAGGCGACCGACAGGTTGGAAGATGTCGTGCTCTTGCCGATGCCTCCCTTGCCGTAGACCGCGAAGACCTTGGCGCGGTCGATGGCGATGTCGGCGTCCAGGTGCACCTGCAGGCTGCCTTCACCGTCGGGGGGCGAGCCGGTGCCGATCCGGACGGGGATGTTGTCGAGCGGGCTCATGCGGCGACCTCCTGGGTGGCGACGCCTTCCAAGCGGTCCTCGAGATCCTCGCCGGCGCGCCGCAGCGCCTCCAGCGTGGTCTCATCGGGGTCCCAGTAGCGACGTTCGTGGGCCTCGAGCAGCCGATGGGCCACTTTAACGGAGGCTGTCGGGTTGAGTTTTGCGAGACGCTCGCGCATCTCGTCGTCGAGAATGTAGGTGCGCGAGAGGCGCTCGTAGACCCAGGGCGCCACCTGTCCGGTGGTCGC
>JARRQB010000128.1:0-5128 GCA_037382265.1 Gammaproteobacteria bacterium
GCCGGCCGGTACCTGCGCTTGGTGCTCAGTGGCCGCGCCGGAGGCGCGTTCATGCCGCCGATGCAACTGATCGACGTGCGCGATCAGCCGCTCGACGGCGGCATCTCACCCGTATTGCTTGCCGAACTGCGGCGCGTGCTGACGGCGGGCGAGCAGGCGCTGATTTTTCTCAACCGCCGCGGTTTTGCCCCCGTGCTCACCTGTTACGCCTGCGGTTGGTTGTCGGATTGTCGGCGCTGCGACGCGCGGCAGACCCTGCACACCGACAGCAGGCGGCTGTGGTGTCACCATTGCGGCGCGCAGGGGCCGGTGCCGCATCGCTGCCCGCAGTGTGGTAGCCGGGAACTGCATCCGCTGGGTCAGGGCACGCAGCGCGTGGCGGAGGTGCTGCGCAGCCGCCTGGCGGACTATCCGCTGGTGCGCGTGGATCGCGACGCCGCCCGCCGCAAGGGCAGCCTGGAGAAACTGCTCGACGCGGCGCGCTCGGGCGAAGCCGCGCTGTTGGTGGGCACCCAGATGCTGGCCAAGGGTCACCACCTGCCGCGGCTCACCCTGGTCGGGGTGCTCGACATCGACGGCGGCCTGTTCAGCGCCGACTTCCGCGCTGCCGAGCGCGTCGCGCAACTGGTGGTCCAGGTGGCCGGTCGCGCCGGGCGCGGCGCCAGCCCCGGCCGGGTCCTGATCCAGACCCGCTTTCCCGATCACCCGTTGCTCCAGACCCTGGTTACCGAAGGCTATGCGGGTTTCAGCCGGCTCGCCCTGGCCGAGCGTCGCGAGGCGCGGTTGCCGCCCTACACTCACCAGGCGCTGCTGCGCGCCGAGGCGGCGAGGGTTGAACTGCCGAACGCCTTCCTGGCCGAAGCCGCTAGCCTGGCGCAAGCCCGGGCCGTCGAGTCGTGGGGACCGGCGCCCGCGCTCATGGCCCGCAAGGCCGGTCGCTATCGCGCGCAACTGCTGCTGCAGGCCGAACGCCGCGTCGCGCTGCACGAGTTGCTGGAGCGCTTGCTGCCCGAACTGCGGGCGCTGCGCTCGGGACGCCAGGTACGCTGGTCGCTCGACGTCGACCCGCAGGATTTCAGTTGACGACCCTGCCGCCGCCGACCCGGTTCCTGCTATCCTTCCGCGCTCCCTTCGTTCTCGTAGTCCGCACATGAAATCCTTGATTCGCGACCTGGTCGCCAGGGCCCTGGAGCAGTTGGTTGCCGACGGCGTGCTGCCGGCGGCGTCGGACCCGGCGATCGAGCGGGCCCGCGACCCGGCACACGGCGACTTCGCGAGCAATGCGGCGATGGTGCACGGCAAGGCCGCCGGCATGAAGCCGCGCGAACTGGCGCAGCGCTTGGTGGCGGTCCTGCCGCCGGCGGCGGAGGTGGCCGCGGTAGAGATCGCCGGGCCCGGCTTCATCAACTTTCGCCTCGCCGACCAGGCCTACCGCGCAGTGGTCGCCGAGGTGCTCGCGGCAGGCGTGCGCTACGGTCGCTCCGACCTGGGCGGCGGCCGCCGGGTGCAGGTCGAGTTCGTGTCCGCCAACCCCACCGGTCCGTTGCACGTCGGCCACGGCCGCGGCGCCGCCTACGGCGCGGTGGTCGCCGATCTGCTCGAGGCGGTCGGTTTCTCGGTGCACCGCGAGTACTACGTCAACGACGCCGGCCGGCAGATGGACATCCTGGCCACCTCGGTGTGGCTGCGCTACCTGGAGCTGTGCGGCGAGGAGTTGGCGTTTCCCGCGAACGGGTACAAGGGCGACTACGTCTGGGACATTGCCGCGACCCTGCACCGCGAGCACGGTGACGCCTACCGTCACGCCGCCGCCGAGCTGTTTGCGGGCGTGGTGCCGGACGAGTCCGCCGGTGGCGACAAGGAGACCCATGTCGACGCCCTGATCGAGCGCGCCCGCCACCTGCTGGGCGACAACCGCTACCGTTACGTGTTCGAGCTGGGGCTGAACACCATCCTCGACGACATTCGCGACGATTTGGCGAAGTTCGGGGTCACCTATCAGGAGTGGTACTCGGAGCGCGCTCTGACCGAGTCGGGCCTGGTGAACAAGGCGATCGAACGCCTGCGCGAGGGTGGCCACGTTTACGAGCGCGACGGTGCGCTGTGGTTTCGTTCCTCCGCCTTCGGCGACGAAAAGGACCGGGTGGTGGTGCGCGACAACGGCCAGATCACCTACTTCGCCTCCGATATCGCCTACCACATGGACAAGCTCGGCCGCGGCTTCGAGCGCGTCATCGACATCTGGGGTGCGGACCACCACGGCTATGTGCCGCGCGTCAAGGCCGCACTCGAGGCGATGGGCGGCGACGCGGCCCGGCTCGACGTGCTGCTGGTGCAGTTCGCGGTGCTCTACCGCGGCGGCGAGAAGGTGCAGATGTCGACGCGTTCCGGCGAGTTCGTGACCCTGCGGGAGCTGCGCAAGGAGGTCGGGCGCGATGCCGCGCGTTTCTTCTACGTCATGCGCAGGTGCGAGCAGCACCTCGACTTCGATCTGGATCTCGCCAAGTCGGAGTCGACCGACAACCCGGTCTACTACGTGCAGTACGCCCATGCCCGGATCTGTGCCGTGTTGCGCCAGGCGGCGGAAAAAGGCCTGCACGTCGAACCGAGCGCCGGAAGCGGCAACCTGCAGCGGTTTGTCGAGGCGCACGAGACCGATCTGCTGCGCACCCTCAGCCGCTACCCCGAGGTGGTCGAGGCGGCGGCGCTGAACGAAGAGCCGCATCAACTGACGCACTACCTGCGCGAGTTGGCCAACGCCTTCCACACCTACTACAACGCCCACCCCTTCCTGGTCGAGGACGATGCCCTGCGCGACGCCCGCATCAAATTGATCCTGGCCGTGCGCCAGGTGCTGCGCAACGGGCTCGGGCTGCTCGGGGTCTCGGCGCCCGAGCGGATGTGAGATCGCGGGGCGTCGCATGAGCAAGGATCCCCGAGACTACAAGCACCGCGCCCAGACGCGGCGTGCCCGCCAGACCCCGGGCTGGGTCTGGCTGCTGGTCGGGTTCCTGCTCGGCGCCTTCACGGTGGGCCTGCTGTGGCTAAAAGTCGCCCCGGGCGGCGACGGCGGCTGGGTCGGTGTCGCCCCCGCGCCGGCGGGCGAGGCCGGCCCGGCCGCCGCCACGGAGCGCGCGGCCGCCGCGCCCAAGCCGCGCTTCGACTTCTACACCCTGCTGCCGTCCATGGAGGTGGTGGTTCCCGAAGAGGAATTGAGCGAACCGGAGCGCCCGCCGGCCGAACAGCCGAGCGAGCGGGCGGCCGCCGCGCCGGTGAACTACCTCCTGCAGGTCGGTTCGTTCCGCAAAGCCGCCGATGCCGACCGGCTCAAGGCGCAGCTTGCCCTGCTCGGCTTCAGTTCACACGTCCAGCGCGTTGAGGGAACAGGCAGCGGCACCTGGCACCGCGTGCGCACCGGCCCCTTCGAGGGCGCGGCCGAACTGCGCGCCGCCCGCCAGCGGCTCGAGGAGAACGGCCACCGCACGCTGGTGATTCGCGCCGCGCGTTAGCAGGCAGTCTCGGCCGGCCATCGACCGCTCGCCGGTGTCGAGCGCCCGTGTTACCGCTCAGCCAGGCTCCGCGCTCGGTCGGGCGCCGTGCGGCGGGGGACTCTCGACCGCGGGTTCGCGCTGCAGCACCGGCCGGTTGATCGGCCCGGCGCCGACCTCGGCGGGCAGCGGGACGGGTTCCGGGCCGCCGGTGCCCAGGCCGCGACGGTACACGGCCAGGGCCTGCACCTGCTCTCCCATCTGCTCGAGCAGGTGCCCGAGTTCGCGGAAGGCGGCGGTGGGGCCGCCGGCCCCGATACTCGCCTCGAGATAGCCCCGCGCCTTGCCCCAGAGCCTGGCACGCAGGCACAGCCGGCCGAGGCTCAGCAGCAGGGTCGGGTTGTGCGGATGCGCCGCCAAGAGGGACTCGGCAAAGGCGATCTGGCGCGCCGGCTGGCCGGTGTCGAGCAGGCCGTAGACCTCGACGAGTTCGTCGCTCAAGCGTTGGCGCAGGGCCTCGCGCAGCAGCGACTCCGCCTCCGTGTCCTTGCCGCGTTCCTGCAGATAGTGGGCGTAATCGCCGAGCAGGCGTTGCTCCCGCCGCACCTGGCGGGGGATCTCGGCCCAGACCTCGAACACCCGGGTCTTCTCCACCGACAGCGAGGCGCGCTCCAACAGCGCCCGGTATACCTTGATTTCCAACTCGGCGATCTCCCCCGCGGGGATCACCTTGCGGTGCCGCAACTCGGGAATGAGTTCGCGCAACTGATCCCAGTCGCCGAGCTTTTCGTACAACCGCAGCAGCAGGCGCAGCACGTAGCCGTGCTTGGGCGCGATGCCGCGCAGGTGGCGCAGTGTGGCCAGGGCCTGTTCCAGCTGGTGGTCCGCGAGCTGGAGTTCGGCCTGGGTCAGGCTGACCGCCACGTCGGCGGCCGGCATGCTCTCGTGGGCCAGGCGAATGTAGTGGTCGCGGCGCTCGTGTTCGCCCTGCAGTTGGGCCGCACGCGCCGCGACCAGGTAGTTGAGCAGCGGAGTGTCGGAGCCTTCGGCGTGGCGGATCAGTTGCCGCTCCGCGGCCTTCCAGTTGCCCTCCGACATGTCCAGCAGGCCGTGGGTCAGAGCTCGTCGGGCGAGGCGTGCGCCACGCTCGCGACGCCAGTTGCGGGCGTCGGTCGGCAGCCTCACCACATGGGCCAGCAAGCGCAGGCCAAGATAGAGCAGGGTGAAGGCTGCGGCCAGCGCCAGCGCGAGCAGCGCCAGACTGGTCTCCACCGTCCAGGCGCCGTAGGAGAGTAGCACGTAGCCGCTGTCGCGGTAGACGACGGCGGCGATTGCACCGCCGGCGAGCAACGCCAGCCAGAGCTTGAGCACTGCGCTCACGGGCCGGCTCCCGCGGCAGTCGTCGCGGCCTCGGCCGGGCGGGCGGCGGCCTGCAGCAGTCGCAGGGCCTCGGCCGTGCCGTCGGGCAGTTCGGGCCGAATGTCGATCTCGGCCAGGGCGGCGAGCTCCGCGTCCAGCTCGCGGGTGAGCGGGTCGTCGTCGCGAAAGTGTTGGCTCAGCGCCTCGCGGGCGGCCGCCAGGTTGGTGCGGGCCCTGCCGGCCTCGCCGAGGCCCAGGGCGAGGCGAGCCGCCTCACGCCG
>JARRQB010000129.1:0-5791 GCA_037382265.1 Gammaproteobacteria bacterium
ACCAGGCCTTCGCCCCCGGTGCCAAGGTGACCACCCAGCACAAGGACATGCGCCAGGCGGTGGAACTCGGCGAGGCCCTCGGTCAGCCGCTGCCCGCGACCGAACTGGGACGCGACCTTTTCGCCGAACTGATCGAGCGGGGCGACGGCGGGCTGGATCACAGTGCCCTGATCCGTCTGCTGCGCGCGGCCTCAACTCGCCCGCAGGGCCGCCGATAGCCCGGTTACCGGGCTGGAGTCAACCTGCCCACGGCGTACGAGGGCTGTCATGGAATTTTTCGAGTATCTGCGCATTCTGGCCGTCAAGGACGGGTCGGACCTCTACCTCACCACCGGCGCGCCGCCGACCGGCAAGTTCCACGGCGTGTTGAAGGCGCTGGACAAGGAGATCATGAGGCCGGGCCAGGTCAAGGAGATCGCCAACTCGATCATGACCGACGCCCAGGCGCGCGACTTCGGCAGCAAGCCAGAGATGAACCTGGCCCTGGCGATCGAGAAGATCGGCCGCTTCCGCGTCAACATCTACAAGCAGCGCACCGAAGTGGCGATGGTGGTGCGCAACATCAAGACCAAGATCCCCGACGCCGACGATCTGGGGCTGCCACCGATCCTGAAGGACGTGATCATGGAGAAGCGCGGCCTGGTGCTGTTCGTCGGCGCCACGGGTTCGGGCAAGTCGACCTCGCTGGCGGCGCTGCTGGATCACCGCAACCGCAACAGCTCCGGCCACATCATCACCCTGGAGGACCCGATCGAGTTCCTGCACTCGCACCGACGCTGCATCGTCAGTCAGCGCGAGATCGGCGTCGACACCGACAGCTACGAGGATGCGCTGAAGAACACCCTGCGGCAGGCGCCCGACGTCATCCTGATGGGCGAGATCCGAGACCAGGACACCATGGAGTACGCCATGGTGTTTTCGGAGACCGGGCACCTGGCGATCTCCACCCTGCACGCCAACAACGCCAACCAGCAGCTGCTGCTCGACCTGTCGCTGAACCTGAAGGCCATTGTCTCGCAGCGCCTGGTCAAGACCATCGACGGCAAGCGGACGGCGGCGTTCGAGATCCTGCTCGGCACGCCGCTGGTGCGCGACCTGATCAAGAAGGGCGAAGTGGCGCAGCTCAAGGACATCATGGAAAAGTCGGAGCCGCTCGGCATGCAGACCTTCGACGCCGCGCTCTTCAAGCTGTTCCAGGAGGGGCGGATCTCGGAGAAGGAGGCCCTGCGCAACGCCGACTCGCCCAACAACCTGCGCCTGCGCATCAGCCTCGCGCAGCGCGGTGGCGGCTCGCTCGGCGACGACTCCATGACCTTGGAGGAGATCGTCGACGAGGAAGAGGCCGGCGAGGGCCTGATCGGCTTATCGAGGTAGAGCCTTTAACGGCAGGGCCTTTAAAGGCAGGGCCTGGGGCCTAGGGCCTAGGGCCTGGGAAAGGCGAACGGCGGCGGTGTTTTCTGTGCCGCATCTTTCCCAAACCTGCCTGGTATTTTCAATAGCCTGACCGATCATCGTGTTGGCCCTTGGCCCTTGGCCCTTGGCCCTTGGCCCTTGGCCTAGGCGACCCGCTGTGTCTCCCCGGTCACCTGCCGCACCAGCGGGTAGAGGTGTTCGGTCTCGTCCTGAATGCGGTCGAGCACCATCTGGAACATCTCGTCGGTCTCGGTGATGAACTGGTCGTACTGGCGGATGACCAGCTGGTGCGAGCGCAGCTTGCACCACCTCTTGAGGTATTCCGCGAAGATCCGCTTGATCTCCTTGGAGCCGCCCATGAAGCGGCTGGCGGTGTTCTTGACGCCCTGCTCGCCGGTCGCGAGCAGCCGCGAGTACAGGTGGTTGTCGATGACGTCGAAGTGATTCTTGACGCGCTCGACGTAGTCGAAGAACAGGTCGCAGGTCACCTCGGAGTCGCACAGCGAACGGTCTTTGAGCAACAGCGACAGGATGTTGGTGAGCTCGGTGATCTTGTGGTTCTGTTCGTGCAGGGTTTCGTACGTGATCATTCCTTCCCCTCCCTAGCGTCGATGCGGGGCGTCGCCGCCCGGCGGGCGCACCGCATGCCATTTGAGTAATTGCTAATCTGCGCTATTACTAACGAATAGCCGCAGTTTATTCATGGTTAAAGGATCCTATGCAAGGCCTCGGGGGGCGTCAAGCGGCAGGTGAGCGAGCGCAGCTTTTGGCACCGGTCAAAAGCCGGTGTAGGCTGATGGCAGGGGAAAGCCGGGGTACGGGCGCCTCGGCAGTGCGCCCAGGGGTCACGAGCACCGGGTAGGGGGAATAAGGACGGAGCACCGATGACGGAAAAGACGGCCATCGCAAAACGACAGGCGGGTGCGGAGGCCGCGCCGGCGCCGAGGATCCTGCGGGACGTGCTGGAAGGCACGGGCGTGCGCTTCAACGGGTCCGAACCCTGGGACATCCGCGTGCACAACCCGGAGGTCTACCGCCGCATCATACTCCAGGGCTCGCTGGGGTTCGGCGAGGCCTACATGGACGGGTTGTGGGACTGCGACGCGCTCGATCAGCTGTTTCACCTGCTGCTGCAGGCCGACATCGATCGGCGGGTGCTCGCCCTGAACCCGCTGCGTCTGCTGGCCGCGCGCTTGCGTTACCTGTTGGTCAACGCGCAGTCGCCCGAGCGGGCGTTCGAGGTGGGCGAGCGCCACTACGACATCGGCAACGACGTCTTCAGCGCCATGCTCGATCCCACCATGTCCTACTCCTGTGGGTACTGGGCCCAGGCCGGCGATCTGGCCGAGGCCCAGCAGGCCAAGCTCGACCTGATCTGCCGCAAGCTCGAACTGCAGCCCGGCGACCGCCTGCTCGACATCGGCTGCGGCTGGGGCGGCATGGCCGAGCACGCGGCGCGACACTACGGTGCCGAGGTGTTCGGCATCACCGTTTCGCGCGAGCAGCTCGCCTTGGCCCGCGAGCGCTGCGCCGGCTTGCGGGTGCAGCTCGAGCTGATGGACTACCGCGACCTCGACGGGCGGTTCGACAAGATCGTCTCGGTCGGCATGTTCGAACACGTCGGCGCGAAGAACTACCCGACCTACTTCGACGTGGCGCACCGGGCGCTCAAGAACGACGGTCTGTTTCTGCTCCACACCATCGGCGAGTCGGAGACCACCCGTACCGGCGACCCGTGGATCAGCAGATACATCTTTCCGAACGGCAAGGTGCCCTCCGCACAGCAGATCAGCGCGGCCCTGGAGCGCCGCCTGATCATCGAGGACTGGCACAACTTCGGTCAGGATTACGACCGGACCCTGATGGCCTGGTGGCAAAACTTCGACGCCGCCTGGCCCGGTCTGCGCGAGCGTTACGGTCAGCGCTTCTACCGCATGTGGAAGTACTACCTGCTCAGCTGCGCCGGCTACTTCCGGGCCCGCCGAGGACAGTTGTGGCAGCTGGTGTTGACCAAGCGGCCGCGCGCCTCGACCTACCGCTCGGTGCGTTGAGCCGGTGCCCGGCGGTCACCCTCCCGGCTCGCCGATTGGTGCACAATAGGCCATCGTCAGCATCGGGTAACACGTCGTGCCGAGCATTTCGCGAAAGACCGGGCTGAAGCCTCGCCGGCAGGAGGTCTGGACCGGGGGTCCTTACCCCCTGGGCGCCACGTGGGACGGCGAGGGCGTGAACTTTGCCCTGTTCTCCGAGCACGCCGAGCGCGTGCAGCTGTGCCTGTTCGACCGCGACGGGCGGGTCGAGGTGGAGCGCGTGGACGTGCCCTTCCAGACCGACCAGATCTGGCACTGTTATCTCCCCGACGCCCGCCCCGGCACGGTGTACGGCTACCGCGTGCACGGGCCCTACGACCCGACGGCCGGGCACCGCTTCAACCCGAACAAGCTGCTGCTCGACCCCTATGCCAAGGATCTGGTCGGCGAGGTGGAATGGAGCGACCGGCAGTTCGGCTACCAGGTCGGCAGCCGCGAGGCGGACCTCTCGTTCGACCCGCACGACAACGCGGCGGGTGCCCTCAAGTGCAAGGTGGTCGACACCGCGTTCACCTGGTCGGGCGACCAGCTGCTGCGCACGCCCTGGCACGACACGGTGATCTACGAACTGCATGTCAAGGGCTTCACGCAGCTGCACCCCGACATCCCGGCGCAGCTGCGCGGCACCTACGCGGGGCTCGCCAGCGCTCCGGCGATCGAGCACCTCAAGCGGTTGGGTGTCACCGCGGTCGAGCTCATGCCGGTGCACGGCTTCGTCGACGACCGCCACCTGGTCGCCAAGGGACTGCGCAACTACTGGGGGTACAACTCGATCGGCTATTTCGCCCCGGACGCACGCTATTCGGCCAGCGGCAACATCAAGGAATTCAAGACCATGGTGAAGCGCCTCCACTCGGAGGGCATCGAGGTCATCCTCGACGTGGTCTACAACCACACCGCCGAGGGCAACCACCTGGGGCCGACGCTGTGCTTTCGCGGCATCGACAACGTCGCCTACTACCGTTTGGACGAGGACAATCGGCGCTACTACCGCGACTACACCGGCTGCGGCAACACGCTGAACATGCGCCACCCGCGGGTGCTGCAGCTGATCATGGACAGCCTGCGCTACTGGGTGCAGGAGATGCACGTCGACGGCTTCCGCTTCGACCTGGCCTCGGCGCTTGCCCGCGAATTGCACGCGGTCGACCGCCTCGGCGCCTTTTTCGACATCATTCAGCAGGACCCGGTGCTGTCCCAGGTCAAGCTCATCGCCGAGCCCTGGGACCTGGGCGAGGGCGGCTATCAGGTGGGCAACTTTCCGGTGGGCTGGACGGAGTGGAACGGCAAGTACCGCGACTCGGTGCGGGCCTACTGGAAGGGCGACGGCGGCCTGATCGGCGAGCTGGCCTACCGGCTGACCGGGTCGAGCGACCTGTACGAGCACGGCGGCCGTCGCCCGCACGCCAGCATCAATTTCGTGACCTGTCACGACGGCTTCAGCCTGCACGACCTGGTCAGCTACAACGAAAAGCACAACCAGGCCAACGCCGAGGACAACCGCGACGGCGAGAACCACAACCTGAGCTGGAACTGCGGGGCCGAGGGGCCCACCCGCAACGAACACATCAACGAGCTGCGCGCGCAACAGAAGCGCAACTTCCTGGCGACGCTGCTGTTGTCGCAGGGCGTGCCGATGCTGCGCGCCGGCGACGAACTCGGCCAGACCCAGCTCGGCAACAACAACGCCTACTGCCAGGACAACGAACTGACCTGGCTGCACTGGGAGCTCGACGGCCGCGAGACCGAACTGCTGCGCTTCGTGCGTCGACTGATCCGGCTGCGCCGCCGGCATCCCGCCTTTCACCGGCGCCACTTCTTTCAGGGCCGCGACATCGTCGGCGGCGGTGTCAAGGACATTACCTGGTTGACGCCGAAGGGTCAGGAGATGACCCAGAAGGAGTGGAGTCAGTCGTTCGCGCGCTGTCTCGGTGTGTTTCTCGCCGGCAGTTCGATGGAGGAGTACGACGAGCGCGGCCGGCGCGAGAAGGACGACAACTTCATCGTCCTGCTCAATGCCCACCACGAGGGGCTGGACTTCACGCTGCCGAAGTTTCCCGAGAAGAGCCGCTGGCTGGTCGAACTCGACACCGCCTGGCCGTCCGGCCAGCGCCGCGACGGCCGCTCCTTCTCCGCCGGCGAGGTCTACCCGTTGCAGAAGCGCTCGTTGGTGCTGCTGCAGCAGCAGACCCGGTCGGCGAACGGGGAAAAGCCGGCCGACTAAACAACGGAACGCCGGCCGACCGCCCGACGGCTCGCCGCCCCTCAGCCGGTTCGCGACAGGATCA
>JARRQB010000130.1:0-5095 GCA_037382265.1 Gammaproteobacteria bacterium
AACCCGGACAAGTTGCGCTATCACCGCATCATCATCATGACCGATGCGGACATCGACGGCGCCCACATCCGCACCCTGCTGCTGACCTTCTTTTACCGTCAGATGCCAGAGCTCATCGAGCGCGGGCACGTCTACATCGCCCAGCCGCCGCTGTACAAGGTGAAAAAGGGCAAGCAGGAGAACTATCTCAAGGACGACGGCGAGTTGAACGAATACCTGCTGCGCACGGCACTGGACGGGGCACGCCTGCACGTCACGGCGGACGCTCCCCCGCTTGCCGCCACGGCGCTCGAAGACCTGTCGCGCCGCTTCGTTGCGGTTACCGGTCTGATCAAGCGGCTGGGTCGTCGCCACGACGGTGAACTGCTCAAGCAGTTGCTATACCTGCCGACCGTCACCGACGAGTTGCTCGGGGACCCGGCCGGCTTCGCGGGCTGGACGGAGGAACTCACCGGTCGCCTCAACGCCGGTCGAGGCGTGTCCGACCGCTATCGATTGGAGCGGGCGGCCGCGACCGACCTGCACCCCGAGGCACTGCGGATAGAGCGGCGAACGCACGGCATATCGGCCGAGACCTATCTGCCGCTGGAGTTTTTTCACAGTCCCGATTACCGACGCATTCGTGAACTCGGGGAGCAGGTGTCCGACCTGCTCGGGCCGGATGCCGTGGCCCGCCGCGGCGAACGCGAGTCCGCGGTCGACAGTTTCGAACAGGCACTGGGCTGGTTGATGGACGAGGCGAAGCGCGGTCAGCACATCCAGCGCTACAAGGGCCTGGGAGAAATGAACCCCTCACAGCTTTGGGAGACCACCATGGACCCCGAGACGCGCCGACTGCTGAGGGTCAACATCGAGGACGCGGTGGGGGCCGACCAGGTTTTCACTACCCTGATGGGCGATCAGGTGGAGCCCAGGCGAGAGTTTATCGAGAAGAACGCGCTAGCGGTGGAAAACCTCGACGTCTAGTCGAGCTGTGGATGGATTGTGGATAAAATCCCTTTCGTGCGAAGATTCCACTGGTTTTCCACAGCCTGAGCTCAGGTTCACTGATAGCGGGCCTCACCCGGCGGGATAGGCTTCTGCCAGCTGATCAATCGCCCGGGGTCTCGGGCAAGGTCGCCTGCACGCCCTCGATCCAGGCCTCGACCTCGCGCGTGATGGCGGCGGCCTTCTTGCCGGACGTATCGATCGGCGGGCCCACCACGACGTCGATGGTCCCCGGATACTTTTTCAGACCGCGGCGCTTCCAGAACACCCCGGCGTTGTGCGCAATGGGTATCACCGGGACCCGGGCCCGCTCGGCCAGCAGGCCGCCGCCGATGCCGTACTTCCTGCGTTCGCCGGGTGCCGTGCGCGTGCCCTCGGGGAAGATCACGATGGTGCGGCCCTCGGCGAGGCGCGCCAGGCCCTGCTCGACGATCTCCCGCGCCGCCCGGCGCCCCGCCTTGCGGTCGATGGCGATCGGCCGCATGACCCGAAGTGCCCAGCCGAACACGGGAATCCACAGCAACTCCCGCTTCAGCACCCACGACTGCTCCTTGCGCAGGATGCCGCGTAGGGAAATGGTTTCCCACGCCGACTGGTGCTTGGCCATGACGATCGACGGCCCGCGCGGCAGGTGCTCGGCGCCGCGCAGCCGATACGAGAGCCCGCACAGCACCCGTTGCAGCCAGAGATTCGTATCGCCCCAGGCGTTGGCGATGGCGTGGCGCTGCGGCCAGGGCAAGAGCCAGCCGAGCAGTGACAGCGTCAGCCCGAACACGATCACCGTCGCGGTCATGGCCAGGAAATAAAGGATCGAGCGGAACAGGATCACGGCGCGTCGTCCCGCAGCAGGCCCTCCACCGCCTCGGCCAGGCTGCGCGGCCCGGCCACGCGAACGGACCCGTCGGTCACGGGCGTGAGCATGATCGCGCGGGCGCCCAGAGGACCGGCCGCGGCCAATTCGTCGGGCGTGACGCCGATCAGGACGCTGTTGCCGGCCTCGACCCCGAAGCGCCGCAGGATCTCCTCGTGCAGGCCCGTGGCGGGAATCCGACAGCCGCAGCCGGCCTCCGGGGCGTGCGGACAGAAGAAGATGCCTTCGAGGTGCGCGCCAATCCGCGCCAGGCGAGCGCAGAGCCGGTGATGGCGCGCGTTGAGTGCCTGGGGGGTGAGCGAGCCGCGGCCGAGGGCGGGTTCGTTGAACGCCAGTACCACCCGGATACCGGCGCGATTGAGGCGGCCGACCGCCTCCAGGCTGCCCGGCAGCGGCAGCCAGTCGGGTCCGGGCCCGTCGGCTTCCTCCACCAGGACGCCGAGCGCACCAAGGATCGCCAGTTTCACCATACCCGCCAGCCCACCGCTCAGTCGCCGCCGCGAAACTCGGACACCCGGACGCGGCCGTCGATCATGCGTGACTCGCGCTGCATCAGCTTGTCCATCTTGGCCCAGAAGGCCGCGCCGAGGTCGAAGTCGGCGGCGATGCCAGTACCCATCACCAGAATGAGCAGATCCGCCACCTCCTCCGCCAGGGCGTCGCGGTGCCGGCCCTTGGTCACACAGGCCGAGATTTCACCGAGTTCCTCGGCCATCAGGGCGACCCGGTAGGTCAGATCCTCACCGCCGGAATGCTTGAAATCGTGCTTGTCGTGGAACGCCTGCACCGCGGCCAGCATGGTCTCCCAGGAGTCTTGGTTCCGGTTCGGCATATGATAGTAGGCGCTCACTTACGAATGAAGTGCCGAAATGTCGGCCACACCGAGAAAGAGGCCGGACAGCTCCTGGAGCAGGGCGAGGCGGTTGCGGCGCACCTCGGGGTCCTCGGCCATCACCATCACCCGGTCGAAGAAGGCGTCGACCGGTTCGCGCAACCCGGCCAGCGCCTTCAGCGCGCCTTCGTAGTCGCCGTTCTCCAACATGGGCGTGACCTCGGTCGCCATCGCGATCACCCGGCCGTGCAGGTGGCGCTCCTCTGGGTCGGTGAAGCGGCGGGTGTCCACGCCGCTCGGAATCGCCTCGTCGGCCTTGCGCAGGATATTGCGGATGCGCTTGTTGGCCGCCGCCAGGGCTGCGGCCTCGGGCAGGTCGCGGAAGGCCGCCACCGCGCTGATGCGTCGGTCGAAGTCCGCCACCACCGGCGGCTGCACCTCCAGTACCGCCTGGAACAGGTCGTGCTCCACCCCGAGTTCGCCGTACAGGCCCCTCAGGCGCTCCAGCATGAACGCGTAGACCGCTTCCGCGACCCCGCTCTCGGTCACTCGGTCCGCGAGCTGATCGGCGGCCTTCTCGAGGAGTGTGGGCAGTTCCAGCGGAAGTGAGTGCTCACGCAGGATACGCAACGCACCCAGTGCCGCGCGCCGCAGCGCGAACGGGTCCTTGTCGCCGGTCGGGCGCTGGCCGATGCCGAAGATGCCGACCAGGGTGTCGAGCTTCTCCGCCAAGGACACGGCAATGCCGGTCCGGCTGCGCGGCAGCTCGTCGCCCGAGAAGCGCGGCAGGTAGAACTCCTCCATCGCCTGGCAGACCTCGTCCGGCTCGCCGTCGCGGCGCGCCTGGTAGCGCCCCATGACCCCCTGCATCTCGGGAAACTCGTACACCATCTGGGTGAGCAGATCGCAGCGGCTCAGCAAGCCGGCCCGGCGTGCCAGCCGGGGATCGCCGCCGATGTCGATGGCGATGTAGGCGGCCAGCTTGGCCACGCGTTCCGACTTGTCGTAGAGAGTGCCGAGCTGCTGCTGGAACACCACCTGGCGCAGGCCGTCGACGTGGTCCTCGAGCTGGCCTTTGCCGTCCTGCTCCCAAAAGAACATCGCGTCGGCCAGCCGCGGCCGGACCACCCGCTCGTTGCCGGCGCGGATCAGCTCCGGCTTGGGACTGTCGATGTTGGCGATGGTGACGAAGTGGTTCATCAGCCGCCCGTCCGCATCGAACAGCGGAAAGTACTTCTGGTTCTGCTTCATGGTCAGGACCAGGGCCTCGTGCGGCACCTCGAGAAAGCGTTCCTCGAAGCTCGCGGCGATCGGCACCGGCCACTCGTTCAGCGCGGTGACCTCGTCCAGCAGGTCGTCGTCGAGGTCGGGCTCGCCGCCCAGCGTCTCGGCCATGCGCACGACCTGCTGGCGGATCCTTTGCCGGCGCTCGTCGAAGGCGGGTACGACGTGGCCGAGGTTGCCGAGCAGGTCCGCGTAGTCGCCCGGGTTGAACACCGTGATCGCCTGCGGGTGATGGAAGCGGTGGCCGTAGGTGAGCCGGTCGGCGCTGGCGTCGAGCAGGGTGCAGGGCACGACCTCGTCGCCGAGCAGGAACAGCAGCCAGTGCACCGGGCGGACGAACTGCGCGTCGGAATCGCCCCAGCGCATGCGTTTGGGGATCGGCAGGCCGGCCAGGGCCTCGTCGGCGATACCCGGCAGCAGCTCCGCGGTCGGGCGGCCGACCTCGCGCACCCGGTAGGCCAGCCAGGCGCCCTTGTCGGTCTCGACCCGTGCGAGCCCGGCGACCTCGGTGCCGCAGGAGCGCGCGAAGCCCTCGGCGGCCTTGGTCGGCTTGCCCTCGGCGTCGAACGCGGCGGCCACCGCCGGGCCGCGCCGTTCGATCTCCCGGTCGGCCTGGCGGGTCTGGCAGTCGCGGATCAGCAGGCCGAGCCGGCGCGGCGCGGCGAACGGCTGCACCGGGCCGTGGGTCAGGTTGGCGCGCTCGAGGCCCTCGAGAAAGCCGCGGCTCAGGGCCTGGGACAGGCGCTGCAGCGCCAGCGGCGGCAGTTCTTCGGTCCCCAGTTCGAACAACAGGTCTTGGGTCGGGCTCATGGCGTGGTCGGATCGGTCGACGTGGGTGGGGGCGCAGGTCCCGCGCGTTCAGCCGGCGGCGGCCGTCTTCGGCAGCATCGGGAAGCCGAGTTGTTCGCGTGCCGCGTGATAGGCCGCCGCGACGGCACGGGCCAGGGTGCGCACCCGCAGGATGTAGCGCTGGCGCTCGGTGACGGAGATCGCGTGCCGGGCGTCCAACAGGTTGAAGGCGTGCGATGCCTTGAGGACCTGTTCGTAGGCGGGCAGCGGCAGGCCGAGTTCGATGAGTTTGCCCGACTCGCGCTCGCAGTGATCGAAGTAGCCGAACAGGA
>JARRQB010000131.1:0-1969 GCA_037382265.1 Gammaproteobacteria bacterium
GCTGATGGTGACTGTCAGGGTGCCGTGGCTGACCGCGGCCGGCGAGACCCGCACCATGCTGTTGATCACCACGGTGCCGGTGCGCGAGTTGACGATGACCCGAGCCACCGCCTCGGCCGGCTTGACCTCGAGGTTCTCGATCATCGCGACAAAAGACACCCGCTGAGCCGGGTCGCGCGGGGCGTTGACCGACACCGAGGTCGCGTCCACGGGCTGCGCCGCGCCGGCACCGACCGCCTGGTTGATGGCGTCGACCACACGCTGCACGGTCGTGAAGTCGCCCGAGTGCAGGTTCAACGTGAGCGTCGGCTGCGAGCCAAACGGGGTGGCAACTGCCCGCTCGACCGTCGCGCCGCCGGGGATGCGTCCGGCGCTCGGGATGTTGACGGTGATGCGCGAGCCGTCGGCGCCCTCGGCGGCCAGACCGCCGACCACCAGGTTACCCTGGGCGATGGCGTAGACCTGGCCGTCGATACCCTTCATGGGGGTCATCAACAGGCTGCCGCCGCGCAGGCTCTTGGCGTCGCCGATCGAGGCGACGGTGACGTCGATCGTCTGCCCCGGCTTGGCGAACGGCGGCAGGTCGGCGTGCACGGTCACGGCGGCGACGTTCTTCGGGTTGAGCCGTTGTCCGGGCGGCACCACGATGCCGAGCTGGTTGAGCATGCTGCGCAGGCTCTGCTCGGTGAAGGGCGAAGCGTTGACCTTGTCGCCGCTGCCGTCGAGGCCGACCACCAAACCGTAGCCCAGCAGCTGGTTGGTGCGTACGCCTTGGATGCCGACCAGGTCTTTGATGCGCTCGGCCTGCACCGTTGGCAGGCCGGCCAGGAACACCATTACGCTGGCGAAGACGACGTCGACGACGTGTTTCATGGCATCGGACCTCAGAACGGCATCAGCGCCGAGATGAAGAAGCGCGCCAACCAGCCCATCTTGTTGGCGTCCGCGATCTGGCCGTCACCGACGTAGAGCAACGTGGCGTCCGCGATGCGCGTGGAATCGACCGCATTGGTGGTGTCGATGTCCTCGGGGCGCACCACGCCGGAGATCTTGACGTACTCGTTGCCGCTGTTGGTGCCGAGGCGCTTCTCGCCGCGCACCCGCAGGTAGCCGTTGGGCAGGACCTCGGTGACGGTGACCGTGAGCGAGCCGCGCAACTCGTTGCTCTGCGCGTTGTCGCCCTCGCTTTCGAAGTCGGTGTCGGAGCTGAGGTCGAAGCTCAGGTTGCCGCCGTGCAGCCAGCTGATGTTCTTGCCGAGCAGCGTCGGGTCGGCGATGGTGGTGGTGTTGGTCTTGGACACGTCGGTCGAGTTCGACACCGAGGCGTCGGTCTGCTCGACCAGCCGCACCACGAGGATGTCGCCCACGCGGCGGGCGCGGCGGTCTTCGAACCAGCTGCGCTCGTGTCCGGCCTGGTAGATCGCACCCGTGCCGAGGGCCTGCGGCGGCGGGACGACGGGGGCGACCGGCGCGAACTCGGGGTCGCGCTTGGGCGACGTCGAGGTACAGCCGATCAGCAGGACCGTCGACAGGGCGATGAAGGCGAGTCGGACGGTGCGGGTCATGGCTCAGAGCTGCTGGCTGACGTAGGCCAGCATCTCGTCGGTGGTGGAGATGGCCTTGGAGTTCATCTCGTAGGCACGCTGGGTCTCGATCATGTTGACCAATTCCTCGACCACGTTGACGTTCGAGCTTTCGAGCGACCCCTGAATCAGCGTCCCCGAGCCGTTCTCGCCCGGAATGTCGACCTGCGGCGTGCCGCTCGAAGCGGACTCGCGGAACAGGTTGTCGCCTATGGCCTCCAGGCCGGTCGGGTTGATGAACTGCGCCACGGTGATCTGACCGAGTTCGGTCGGCGTGGTGTCGCCCGAGACCAGGGCCGACACGGTGCCGTCGGAACCGACCGTCACGCTCAACGTGTTCTGTGGCACGGTGATGTTGGGTTCGAGCAGGTAGCCGTTCTGGGTGA
>JARRQB010000131.1:2038-7119 GCA_037382265.1 Gammaproteobacteria bacterium
ACGAGCCGTCGCGCGTGTAGACGATGGTGCCGTCGGGGTGCTGCACCTGGAAGAAGCCCTGTCCCTGCAGCGCGACGTCGAAGCTGTTGTTGGTCTGGACGATGTTGCCCTGAGTGTGCAGCTTCTGGGTGGCGACCGTGCGTACCCCGGTACCGAGGTAGAGTCCGGAGGGCCGCTGGGTGTCTTCGGTCGACTGGGCGCCGGTCTGGCGGATGTTCTGATAGATCAGGTCCTCGAACACCGCGCGGTCGCGCTTGAAACCGGTGGTGTTGACGTTGGCCAGGTTGTTCGAGACGACCGACATGCGCGTCTGCTGCGCGTCCAGGCCGGTCTTGGCGATCCAAAGTGCGGGATACATGGCTGTTCCTCTCGTTCCTCAGGACGGTCGCGTCGGCAATCCGTCTCGTTGACTTTGACTATGCAATTGGCTTGCCAGCCCTACACCGGGTCGAGGATGCTGGCACTCGACTGAGCGTTTTCCTCGGCGGTGCGCATCATCTTGACCTGCAGTTCGAAGCGCCGCGCGAACTCGATCATGTCGACCATCTCGTCGACGATGTTGACGTTGCTCGACTCGAGCGCGCCGGGCGCAACGCGTTGGCCGGCATCGAACGGTTGCTCGTCGCCGTCGGCCCGCCGCAGCAGACCATCCGGGCCCTTGCGCAGATCGGCGATGTCGGGGTTGACCAGCTTGAGCCGGTCGATCACCGCCAGCTCGTTGACGTTCTGGCCCTGCGGGCGGATCGAGATGGTGCCGTCCACGCCGATCTCGATCTTGTCGGCCGGGGGTATGGCCACCGGCCCGCCGTTGCCGATGACCGGCAACCCGTTGCCGGTCATGAGCAACCCGTTGTCGTCGACCCACAGGTCGCCGCGCCGCGTGTAGGCCTCGCCGCCGTCGGGCGCCTGCACGGCGAGATAGCCGCCGGTGGTGACCGCAACGTCGAGGTCGCGGCCGGTCGGCTGCACGCTGCCGCGCGCGAAGTCGGTCTGCGGACGCTCGTCCAGGGCGTAAACCCGGGTCGGATAACCCTGGCCGAACACGGGCATGGCACGGAACTGGTTGAGGTCGGCCAGGAAGCCGGTGGTCGAGGCGTTCGCCAGGTTGTTGGCGGCATTGCCCTGGGCGATCAGGGTCTCCTTGGCACCGCTCATGGCGACGTAGAGCATATCGTCCATCGTTCTACCCTCCGGTCAGGCCCCGGCCCGTTACCTGATGTTGATGATGGTCTGGGCGATGGCGTCGGCGGTCGAGATCACCTGGGCGTTCGCCTGGTAGTTGCGCTGCGCGGAGATCAGCTTGACCAGCTGCTCGGCAATGTCGACGTTCGAGCCCTCGAGCGCGCCGGACTGGATCACGCCGAAGTTGCTGGTGCCGGCCTCACCGAACTGCGCCTGCCCGGACGCGAAGGTCTCGGCCCAGTTGTTGTCGCCGATCTGCTGCAGGCCCTGGGTATTGTTGAACTTCGCCAGGGCAACCTTGCCGAGGGCGGCGGAGCGTCCGTTGGTGTACCGGGCAAACACCACACCCTCGTCGTCGATGCTCACGCCCGACAGGCGCCCCGAGGCATAACCGTCCTGGGTCAGGTTGTTGACCGCGAAGCTGGAGCCGAACTGGGTGGTCTCGTTGAAATTGGTCGAGAAGGCCAGGGGGGCGGCGCCGTTGGCCGGATCGTAGGTGAAGTCGACCGTGCCGTCGCCGTTCACCCCGGTGGCCGCCTGATCCAGGGCCCCGCTGTCGTCGAAGGCGAGTGTGAAGGGCAGCGGGTCACCGGTACCGGCATCGACGTCGATCGGCTGTTCGTCCACGTACAGGTACGCGTCCCACTGGTTGGGCGTCGCGGTCTTGCGGAAGTAGTAGGTCGCGGTGTGCGGGTTGCCGAGCGAGTCGTAGACGGTGGTCGAGGTGGAGCTGTTGTAGGAGCCGGCGTTGTTGATGTCGAAGGCGTCGACCGGCTGCTCCAGCGTCGAGTTCAGGTTGAGCCCGGCGATCACGGACGTGGTGGGCTCCGGGCTGCTGGCGTCGGTGGGCAACTGCAGGTCGTTCAGGATGCCGGTGTTGAAGTTCGTGGTTCCGGTGGCGTCGGTGTTTGCCTCGTAGATCTGCAGGCGCTGCCCCGTCGAGTTGATGACGAAGCCGTCACGGTCTGCGCTGTAGGCGCCGGCCCGAGTGAAGGCACGGCTGCCGTCCTCGTCGGCGACGACGAAAAAGCCTCCGCCGCTGATCGCCAGGTCGAGGCTGTTGGACGTGAAGTCGATCGCGCCCTGGGAGAACTGCTGGGCGATGTCGGCCACGCGCACGCCGCTCGCGGTGGTCGTCGTGCCGAGGTCGGCGACCGAGCTGGCGAAGACGTCGGCGAACTCGGCCCGTGACTGCTTGAAGCCGTTGGTCGCGGAGTTGGCGATGTTGTTGCCGGTGACTTCGAGCTCGGTGGAGGCCGCGTTGAGACCGCTCAGGGCGATGTTGAAAGGCATGGCTGTGACTCCCGGTCAGTGGATTTGATTGACTTGGTCGAGCGGCAGGCTGCCGAGCCCGGCAAGGTTGAGGCTCAGTCCCTGGGCGCCGTTCAGGTTGACGCTGTCGACCGTCGCGTAGAGTTGGGTCTGCAGGGTTTCGCTGCCGGTGCCGCGCTCGGCGACCGCGCGCAGCGTGTAGATGCCGGGTTCGGCGAAGCTGCCGTCGTTTTTCAGGCCGTCCCAGGCGAATTCCACGGCGCCCGCCGCTTGGGTGCCGAGCGGCAGTTCGCGCACCAGCTGACCGGCGCGATCGAGTACCTGGACCCTGAGGTTGGCGGCCGTGGCATCGAGTTGCGCGCGCCCGGCGATGCGCCCGCCGGCGCTCAGGTAGCCCTGTTCGATCGGGGCCAGCACCTCGCGGCCGACCAGCCCGCTTGCCTGCAGGGCCTGGTTGGAGGTGAGGCCCGCCGCCAGACCGTTGAACGACGCGTTCAGTTTGTCCAGCCCGGTAACGGTGCCGAACTGCGCGATCTGGCCGAGGAACTCGCCGTTCTCCATGGGCTTGAACGGGTCCTGATTGTTGAGTTGCGTGACCATGAGCTTGAGAAAGGTCTCGAGTCCGAGTTCGCTCGCGTCGTTCTTGCGGTCCGACGGCTTCGCACTGGCGAGACCCAGGTCGGCGAACAGGCTGTCGGCAGAGGTGATGGCGCTCATGGCGGCTTATCTCCCTAGGTTGATGACCGCGGTCATCATCTGCCGTGCGGCGTTGATGACCTGGACGTTGTTCTGGTAAGCCCGGGACGCGGAAATCATGTTGGCCATCTCTTCGACCATGTTGACGTTGGGCCGGTAGATGTAACCGGCGTCGTCGGCCATGGGGTGATCGGGCTGGTATTCGCTGACCAGCGGGGCCTGGCTCTCGACCACGCCGACCATGCGCACGCCGTCGGCCGCGCCGCGGGAGTTCAGCTGATCCAGCACGGCACGAAACACGGGCTGGCGCGAGCGGTACGTCTCGTCGACGCTGCTGGAGACGGCGTCGACGTTGGCCATGTTGCTCGCGACCAGGTTCAACCGCAGGCTCTGGGCGTTCATGCCGCTACCGGCGATGTCGAAAATCTTCATCGAAGACATGGTGGGTGACCTCATTCGCCGCTGATGGCGCTCTTCAGACTCTTGATGCGGCCGTCGAGAAACCGCAGGCTCGCCTGATATGCCATGGCGTTCTTGCTGAACTGTGCCTGTTCGACCTCGACTTCGACGGTGTTGCCGTCGAGCGTGGGCTGCTGCGGAATTCGGTACTTGAGCTGCGCCGGCGAGACCAGTTCGCGGCCGCCGTCGAGGTGAGCCGCATGGGTGGAGACCAGGCGCACCGGCGCAACCTGCGGGGTCTGACGTTCCAGCACCTGACGAAAGTCGAAATCGCGGGCCCGGTAGCCCGGGGTATCCGCATTCGCCATGTTCGCGGCCAGCACCTCTGCGCGCCTGGCGCGTAGTTTCACGGTGTGTTCGTACAGGCTGAAGGCATCGTCGAGTTTCATGAATCCGCAAACCGTCTTGGACTGTCGCCGAACGATGTTGCATGGGCCATGCCAAAGAAAGAAACCAACGTGAATCATTGACTTGCCGCATCGATTGCCGGCTCCAGGCGGCAAGAGCTTGCCGGCGGAACGGCAAGGCCGGACCCGCGCCAAGACCCCCGGGCCGCACTGCAGCTCGACAGGGCAGCTCTTCGGCCCCTCGCCCCCCGACGCGGGCTTCATGTCGTCTCGGCACGTTATTTGCCTCCACTCGAGGCATGAAAACGCGTACGACAGATTTCCGGCGCGGGCATGCCCCCCTACGCCTTATGGTGCTCGCCGGTGCGTGCGCCGCGGCGGTCGCGGCCGAACAGCGCTCGCTGCAGGATCACGCCAGCATCCGCGCGGCGGCCGAGGACTATGTCGAGGCCAACTCGGAGATGTTCCCGGTGACGCCGCTAGTGGCGGCGGGCGACCTCGACAGCCGCCTGCAACTCGGCGCCTGCTCGGTGCCAATCGAGGCCTTCGAGCCGCCCAACGGCCTCAAGCCGGGGCGCGCCATCGTGGGGGTACGCTGCGACGACGACCAGCCCTGGAAGCTCTACGTCCCGGTGGAGATTCAACTGCCCGGCGAGGTGGTGGTGGCGAAACGACCGTTGAAGCGCGGCGAGGTGCTGTCGAACGACGACCTGACGCTCGCCCCCCGGGACCTGTCGCGCCTGCACCGCGACTACTACACGGAGGTCGAACCACTGATCGGACAAAGCGTGCGCCGGACGCTGCGGCGCAACGCCGTGGTGACCCCGAGTTCGGTGGAGGCACACGACGTGGTGCGGCGGGGCAGCGACGTGACCATCATCGCGGCCAACCCTACGGTGCAAGTGCGCATGCGCGGCAAGGCCCTGGGCGACGGCTCGGCCGGCGAGCGCATCAAGGTGCAAAACCTCAGTTCGGGCCGTGAGCTTTCCGCGACCGTGGTGGGCACGGGACTGGTCCGCGTAGCCTATTGAAAACAGAGTTAATTTCGCAATTACAGAACAAAATTCACGACTTGCGATCGCTCGGTCAAGCCCGTCAACAATCGGACGATACGGGACATAAGCG
>JARRQB010000132.1:0-5064 GCA_037382265.1 Gammaproteobacteria bacterium
GCCTCCAGCAAGACCGCGGCCTGTTCAAACAGCGCGCGGGCCTCTGCCTCGCGCCCCTGGGCCAGCAGCAAGTTGCCGAGTTGAGGCGTTACCTGGCGGTTGGCGCTTCGGCAGCTCCCTGAGGCCACCTTTTTGGGTAAAAAGCATTATAAAACAATATAATAGGTGAATCTAACGCAATCTCCGCCGGGCCGCAAGCGTTACTCAGCCGGGCGCTTCTGTGCTATTTTAAGCAGGAGAAGATTAGGAATAGATCCGAGGTGACGGTGAGCGAATCCAAAGGACCGGCAGTGCCCAAACGGGCGACTGAAGGGGACTCGGGTCTGGAGCGGCTGTCGGCCGCGTTCGAGTCCAGTGCGCGACGCTGGGAGCTGATTGTCTACCCATCCCTGTTCGCCTTCATCATTCTGGCGGCCTACGGCTTCTACCTCGTCTACAGCCTCGCCAAGGACGTGCACTACCTGGCGATCAGCGTCGATTCCCACATGACCGTGCTGGCGGGCAACATGCAAAGCGTGTCGGAGAACATGGGGCAGTTGACCGCCAATGTCCGCAGCATGACCGTCACCCTGGACTCGATGGACCGCAAGGTATCGACCCTGGAGCCGATGCTGGCCAACATGTCGTCGATGGACGATGCGATGCGCTCGATGACCGCTGCGACCCAGTCGATCAACACGGCGACCCACAACATGCAGTTCGACATGTCGCGCATGAACCACAGCATCGGTCGGCCAATGTCGTTCATGAACGCCTTTATGCCCTGGTAGTTCGTGCGGCGGGCTCGATCGAGCGGGTCGGCCGCTGCAGTAGAAAGCCCTGGACGTAGTGCACTCCCGCGTGCCACAGCAAGCTCAGGCTCTGCGGCTCCTCGACGGCGGTCGCGATCGTCTTGATCCCCAGTTCGTGCAATTGCTGCCGGGTCTCGCGCAGCCGCCGCTGGCGCCGAATGTCGCTGGTCAGGTCGGTCAGGAAACTCGGGTGGAGTTTGACGGCGTCCACCGGCAGCAGGGGCAGCAGCTCGGCGCAGCGCCCGCGGCCGGTGTAGTGACTTACCGCGATGCGACAGTTGATCTTGCGCAGGCCGTCCATTAGCCGCTTCGCGGGTTCGGACACGGCGGCGAGATCGGCCTCGCGGAACTGGAACACCAGCCAGGCCCCGTTGGCCTGGCATTCGCGAAGGCAGTCGCACACCCAGAGCAGCATGGATTCGCTGGCGACCGCGGCCCGGGACAGCGACACGAAGAACACGGCCTTGCGGCCCCGGCGGCGCTGCCGGGCCAGTTCGCCGATGCCGGTGCGGACGACCCAGCGATCGATCTCGGCCAGCCGGTCGGCGTGCGACCCATGATCGAGGAAATCATCCGGAAACACTTCGGTGTCGTTGCGGTTGAGCAGCCTCACGGTTACCGCATAGTGCTCCCGGGCATCGCCGCGCAGGCTGACGATGGGCTGATACCTCAGGTACAGGCGGTCGTTGTCCAGGGCGTCATCGATCAACTGCAGCAAAGAGGCGTCGGCCGCCTCCGCTTCGTCTCCCGGCGGCCCCGGGGCGTAACGGAACAGTGCGCCGGGGCCGAGCGCCTCGGCGCGGCGCAGGGCCCTGCTGGCGCGGTGCAGCCAGTCCGCCGCGCCCACTACCGCCGGCTGCGTCGGTGCGGCGATGCCGGCGTTGTAAGTCGGCGGCGGGCCCTGGCCCGAGGCCGGGGGGAGCATTTCCAGGCAGCGTCGGGTCAGGGCCTCGGCGTCCCGGGCCGGAGCGCAGAGCAGGGCGAATTCGTGATCGGCGAAGCGTGCCAGCCTGACCTCGCCGCCGACGGTCGCGCTCAGGGTCAGAGCCACCTGCCGCAGTAGTTCGTCGCCGCGCTGCTGGCCGAAGGCCTCCTGATAGTCTATGAAGTTGGTGATACCGATCAGCACCGCGGTCGCGGGCAGCGGGCCGGTGGCCTCGAGGGCCTGTTCCAGGCGCTCGGCGAAGGTCTGGCGGTTCAGCAGGCCGGTCAGCGGGTCGCGGCTGCTGAGTCGCGCCAGGCGTTCCTCGAGCCGCTGCGCGTCGCGGATCACCACCTGGACGCAGGCCTCGCCGTCGACGCTGGCGGGGCTGCATTCGATGCGCACCAAGAACGGCTCGCCGGCGGCCTTCACGAACCGCGTCTCGATCTCCCGGCTGAGTCGCTGTTCCTCGACTTGGTGTAACACTTCGCGAAAGCGGCGGCGTTCCGCGGGCACGACCAGGTCCATGACCGGCAGGCCTTCGATGTCGCCGCTGTCTTTGAGTCCCAACAGTTCCAGGTAGCTGCGGTTGGCGTCGACGTGCATGCCTTCGTGCAGGTAGGCGATGGCATCGCGCGAGGCGGCGATGAGCGCGTTGCTGCGCGCTTCGGCCTCGGCGAGGCGGGCGCGAGCGCTCGCCAGTTCACGGCGCGCGTGCAGCGCGTCGAGTTCCCGGCGTATTGCAAACACCAGCCAGTCGGGTCGGCCGGCCGGGATCACATCGCGCGCGCCGCTCGCGCTGGCGTGCTCGAGCTGGGCGGACGGGTCCTTCGCGAGTACCAGGAAGGCCCGTTCGGGCGCGGCCCGGGTCAGGGCAGCCACCGCGGCGACATGGGTAGGGCTGTCGGGGGAGGTCAGCAGGGCGAGGTCGCAGGCAGGCTCCGCGGCGCGGCGTCCGAGGTCTTCCGGGTCGGTGGCGAGACAGCCGTGCACCGCCAGCCCGGCATTGCGCAACGTCTTCAGATAGTCGTCGAGTCGTGCGTGGGAACAACCGAAGGCGACCAGCTGCAGCGGTGGCACGCAGGTTTTCGCCGAAGCCTCGCCGGGGCTAGAGTTGGCCCCAGAGGTCATCGAAGCCGCTTTCCGCGTCGGCGTTCCGCTTCTCCTCCGGGAGCGGATTGACCAGGCGGAATTCGTAGCGCCCGAACGCGCCGCAGCACTCCATCAGCCTCGTCAGCTTGATGCGACGTTCCTGGCCGCGGCTGGTCAGCCACAGTTCGGTACCGACCTCGAGGGTGGAGGCGGCGGTGATCAGGCTGGTGTCGTGCTCTTCCGGCCCACTCTTAGGCAGCAGCAGGCAGGCGTCGCGCGGCTTGCCCGCCTTTTGCCCGCCGCGGGTCGGCCCCAGGTCGCCAGGCTGGCAGTGCCCCGCGAGGATCTGCACACCGAGTTCGAGGTCGTGCTGCGGGTCCTGCCGCATCCAGCGCACCACGCCAACGGCGTAGTGCCGGCCGTCGTCGCCGGCGCGGATGCCGAGGATCTCGCCGACCTTGACCTTGGTCGGATGCTCCTGCGGCCAACGAATGCAATAGCCGCCGGCGCTCTCGTTGAAGGTCTGTACCGGCTGCGCCGCCGATACCCGTGATGCAGGTGCGGGCCTGGCCGGGGCGCGCCAGCGCGCCTGGGCGGCGTTCTCTTCCTCCGTCATCGGCCCGCCGGGCCGCGGTGTCGGCTCGTCGGTCAGCCGGCTGTCCAGCGGCGCCAGCCCCACCCCGCCACTCGCCCCTTGGGCCCAGACCGGTATCCGGGGCGACCCGCCGCTCTGTGCCGCATCCGGCGGCCGCGGTGCCATGGGGGCGGGGCCGCCGGCCACCGGGGGTGGTACGGTTGCCCCGCTCAGGGCCTGGTGAATAGCCTTGATGCCGGTCAGCACATGCAACTCGAAGTTGAGATGGGTGCGAACGAACCGGCGCTTGGGCGGCTCGTGCCAGCGCTCGATCAGGTCGCGCAGCAGTTTGGGTGGCAGTCCTGGCTCGCCCTCGCGCCGCTTCTCCTGGCGGTCGAAGTCCGCGCGCAGGTCCGCGACGAGGTGGCGCAGGTCCAAGATCCGTAGACGCCGGCTGGCGGACGGGTGTGCCAGGGCGAGATGCGTCGGGGGCGCATCGCCGCCAAGGTCGACGGCGTAGCGTCCGCTCGTGCCCGTTTCCTCGCCGAGGGGGTAGACCCGGGCGTGCGGCGACCATTCCCGGGCCGCGGTGTAGGCGCGGCACACGTCCGCCTGGCGTAGGCGGTCGGGCTTGGTAGCCGCGAACAGCAGGATGCGCCGGTAGGCCCGCTCGATGGTGGCGTCGTTTCCCGAGGGCGACAGGGCGTCCTTGATGTTCACTAGCAAGAGCCGGTTCTGCTCGGCATAGGCGTAGAGGCTGTGAATCTCGCGCCAGGTTCCGGCCGGCCAGGGCCGGTAGATCAGGGCCGAGCGGTAGAGCACCTCGCCGAGGTAGGCGAGGGCGCGGTGCAGCGCGAGGGCCAGCAATTTTTCGTCCAGGCGCTTGCCTGCCCCGCGCAGGATCCGCTCGACGATGACCTTGTAGCCAATCGCCATCTCGGCGTTCAGTTCGCGTGCCAACAGCGCCGCTTTGTGGCTCTTGTCCGCCAAGGGAAAGCCGAGTTCGAGAAAGTGCTTCTCTAGATTCCGGCACAGGTAGCGCACCGGCTCGCGGAACAGTTCGAGCACACGCGCCCGCACCACGTCCGGTATCTCCATGCGGTTGGCATCGACCAGGGCGCCGAAGGTCAGCCGCGCGGTCTCGCCGATGTTGGCGACCGGCAGCGACTCCAGCCACTCGCGGGTGGCCTTAGGGTCGAGCAGGAAGCTGTCCTCGGGGGCGTCGGCCTGGTCGGGTATGCGCAGCCCGAGGCTCAGACCCTCGGCTCGCGCGGCGTCCGTGGGCGGGTTATCTCGATGCATGTTGCGCAGGCAATCCTGTGGGTCTTCTACGAGGGTTATCGGATGACTAGGCGGATTATTTACACTGCGGGGGGTGAATGCCAGCGGCAAGCCGCACGCGCGGCGAACGACCGCCGCGCCTTCAAGCGCCGCCCGGTGCGACGTGCAGCGGCAGCTTGGCCGGCGCACCCGGCCGTTCCTCCACCAGGCGGGGGACGAGATAGCCGGGCAGGCGGGTGCGCAGCGCCGCAAGCAGGGCGACCGCCGACTCGTCCGGTACGTCGAAATGGGCCGCTCCGGCCACGGGGTCGAGGCGGTGCAGGTAGTAGGGGAGAACCCCGCAGCCGAACAGTTCGGTGCTGAGGGCGGCGAGCACGTCGGCGGCGTCGTTGACGCCGCGCAGC
>JARRQB010000133.1:0-1283 GCA_037382265.1 Gammaproteobacteria bacterium
GCCGTCAAGCCCGCGGCGCGCCGGCCGCTACCCTAAGCGAACGCTGCAAGCACCGCACGGTAATCCCGCCCGGTGATCGGCGTGCGAGCCTCCTCCGACGCGGTTGTCAGCGCGTTAAAGGTTCGTCAGTTCCCCGGGCGAGCCTTTTGTTTGCCTGCCGGATCGCGGCGGCCGAGACAGCGGTCCAGTAAGTTCCCATGACGTCGCGTGCTCAGCCGGCTTCCTCCCCGGCCAGCCAGGCGCGGGGTGTCAGAAAGACCTCGTAGAGCCGTTCCTCCGCGCTGCCGGGTTCGGGCCGCCAGTCGTAGCGCCAGCTCACCAGCGGTGGCAGCGACATCAGGATGGACTCGGTGCGCCCGCCCGACTGCAGGCCGAACAGGGTGCCGCGGTCGTACACCAAGTTGAATTCCACGTAGCGGCCGCGCCGGTAGAGCTGGAACTCGCGCTCGCGCGCGCTGTGTGGCAGGTCGCGCCGGCGCTGCACGATCGGCAGGTAGGCGGGCAGGTAGTGGTCGCCTACGCTGCGCATGAAGGCGAAGGTCCGGTCGAACCCCCAGGCGTTGAGATCGTCGAAGAACAGCCCGCCGACGCCGCGCGGTTCGTTGCGGTGCTTGAGGAAGAAGTACTCGTCGCACCAGTGCTTGAATCTGGGGTAGACGTCCTCGCCGAACGGGCGGCAGGCCTCCCGCGCGGTGCGGTGCCAGTGCACGGCGTCCTCTTCCAGGCCGTAGTAGGGCGTGAGGTCGAAACCGCCGCCGAACCACCACACCGGTTGCGCACCGGGCTTTTCCGCGCTGAAAAAGCGCACATTGGCGTGCGAGGTGGGGACGTGCGGGTTGCGCGGGTGGATCACCAGGGACACGCCCATGGCCTGGAAACCGCGCCCGGCGAGTTCCGGCCGCTGGGCGGTGGCCGACGGCGGCAGAGAGGCACCGAACACGTGCGAGAAGTTGACGCCGGCCTTCTCGAACACCGGCCCGTCCTCGAGCACCCGGCTGCGCCCGCCGCCGCCCTCCGGGCGCTCCCAGGCGTCCTCGCGGAAACCCGTGCCGGCGTCCTCCCGTCCCAGGTGGTTGCAAATGCGCTCCTGCAGTCCCAGCAGGTAGTCGCGTACGGCGTCGGTGTCGATGGTCTCTGGCATAGGTCGACGTTCCTCGATCAGGCGCGTAACAAGGCGCCGCGTACGGCGTCGCGGATGGGCGTCGGCCGCGCGAGCCCGCCGGTCGGGCCGCTCAGGTAGGCGTCCACCTCCGGGCCGCAGCGCCGCCGCGCCTGCAGGACAG
>JARRQB010000133.1:1327-7277 GCA_037382265.1 Gammaproteobacteria bacterium
TTGGCGCTGGTGGAGACCAGCGGCATGCCCGCCGTGCGGCACAGCGCGGCGGCCAGCGGGTGTGCGGTCACCCGTACGGCGAGGGTGTCGTGCGCCCCGGTCAACCAGACCGGACAGGCCGGTGCGGCTGGCAGCAGCCAGGTGTGTGGTCCGGGCCAGGAGGCGAGGACATCGGTCATCCGCCTGGCGTCGTCCAGCGGGCGGACGAAGTGGCGCAATTGGCGGAACTCGGCCGCGATCAGGATCAGGCCCTTGGCCATGGGACGACCCTTGAACGCGAGGATACGCCGCACCGCGGCGTGGTCGAGGGGGTCGCAGCCGAGCCCGTAGACCGCCTCCGTCGGGTAGGCGAGCACGCCCCCCGACTGGAGCAGCCGGGCGGCTTCGCGCAGGCGAAACGGGCTCATGCTCGCCCCTCGAGCGGCCGGCTCAGCCAGCCTCCTGCTGCGCGGCGTCCTCTGTCGCGTCGGCCGCCGCGGCGTGCTTGCACTTGGGGCAGACCTTCTCGGCACCGCGCCGCTTGGTGATCTTGAGCGTCAACACCGGCCAGCCGCAGCTCGGGCAGGGCTCGGCCAGCGGCTGGTCCCACACCGCGTAATCGCACTTCGGGTAGGTGCTGCAGGAGTAGAATATCTTGCCCTTGCGCGACTTGCGCTTCATCAGGCTGCCCTGGTGGCACTGCGGGCAGGCGACGCCGCTGTCCTCGGGCTTGTCCAGCGGCTCGATGTAGCGGCAGCCGGGGTAGGCGGAGCAGCCGATGAACTTGCCGTAGCGTCCCTGCTTGAATACCAGCCCGGCGCCGCATTCGGGGCAGTCGCGGCCGACCTGTTCGGGCTGGGCCGGGGCCTGGTCCTCGTTCAGGTTGCGCGTGTAGTCGCACTCGGGGTAGTGGGTACAGCCGATGAAGCGCCCGTTGCGGCCCAGGCGGATCGCCAGCTGGCCGCCGCAGCTCGGGCACTTCTCGTCGATCTTTTCCTGGGTGACGTCGGAACGTTTGACGTTCTCCAGGGTGTGATCCACGCGGTCCTTGAACGGCTGCCAGAATTTTGGAAGCGCTTCCTCTCCAGCTCGACGTACTCGCGGTCCTGCAGGGTCGAAATGATGCTCGCGTAGGTCGAGGGACGGCCGATGCCGAACTCCTCCAGCGCCTTGACCAGGCTGGCCTCCGAGTAGCGTGGCGGTGGCTCGGTGAAGTGCTGCTCCGGCCGGATCGCCAGCAGCTCGACCTGCTCGCCGGCTGCCAGCGGCGGCAGCAGGCGTTCGTCGTCGTCGCCCGGCTTGGCGTCGTCCCTGCCTTCCATGTACAGGCGCATGAAGCCGGGTTTGGTCACCGTCGAACCCGTGGCCCGAAACACGTTGCCCTCGCCGGCGCCGAGGTCCGCGCTCACGGTTGACAGCGTGGCGTGGACCATCTGACATGCCACGGTGCGCTTCCAGATCAATTCGTAGAGCCGCAGCTGGTCCTTGTTGAGGTGGGCCTTGAGTTCGTCCGGCGTGCGCCAGGCGGAGGTCGGGCGGATGGCCTCGTGGGCCTCCTGTGCATTCTTGGCCTTGGTCTTGAACGTGCGCGGCTGCTTGGGCAGTTGATCGAAGCCGTACGTGTCCGCGATGAAGGCGCGCACCTCGGTCAGGGCTTCGTCGGCCAGGTTGACCGAGTCGGTACGCATGTAGGTGATCAGGCCGACGGCGCCGCCGCCGATGTCCACGCCCTCGTACAGTTGCTGAGCCACCCGCATGGTGCGCTGTGCGGTGAAGCCGAGCTTGCGTGCCGCCTCCTGCTGCAGCGTGGACGTCGTGAACGGTGCCGCCGGGTTGCGCTTGCGCTCCTTCTGCTCGACTTTCAGGACGTCGAGCTTGCCGGCCGAGCGCTCCCGCACGTCGCGCTCGATGGCCAGCGCCTGCTTTTCCCGGGTGACGGTGAACTGCTCGACCTTCTCGCCGCGGTAGCTGATCAGCTTGGCCTGGAAGGCCTGCTTGGCCTTCCTCGCGTCCGCCTCGATGGTCCAGTACTCGCGCGCGACGAAGCGCTCGATCTCCTCCTCGCGCTCGACGATCAGCCGCAGGGCCGGGCTCTGCACGCGGCCGGCCGACAGGCCGCGGCGCACTTTCTTCCAGAGCAGCGGCGAGAGGTTGAAACCCACCAGGTAGTCGAGTGCCCGGCGTGCCTGCTGGGCGTTGACCAGATCCATGGACAACCCCCGGGGGTGGGCCACCGCGTCCTGCACCGCCTTCTTGGTGATCTCGTTGAACACCACCCGGTGCACCGGCTTGTCTTTGAGGATCTTGCGGTTCTTCAGCAGTTCGTAAAGGTGCCAGGAGATGGCCTCGCCCTCGCGGTCCGGGTCGGTGGCGAGGAACAGGGCCTCCGCGTTCTTCATCTTGCCGGCAATGGCCTTGACGTGCTTCTCGTTACGGTCGATGACCTGGTATTGCATGCGAAACCCCTGGGCGGGGTCGACTGCGCCCTCTTTCGGCACCAGGTCGCGCACGTGGCCATAGGAGGCGAGGACGTCGAAGTCCTTGCCGAGGTACTTCTTGATGGTCTTGGCCTTGGCCGGCGATTCGACGATGACCAGGTTCATAGGGTGTGATTCGTCCTTTTGCTGTAGACCCGTGTTCGGCAGCGGCGGGTCGTCCCGATGGGCGGTGCTCGGCCGCGCCGGCACCGGTCGCCGCGGGGCGTGATGCCCGGATGAGGTGCTTTTTTTACGGATAGCTCGCCGACCGAAAGCGTGTCAAGCATTAACTGGCCGGGGTGCGGCGGGCCGCGGCGATCAGTGGAGGTAGCCGGGATCGCCGTTGTAGACCAGTTCTTCCATCAGGGCGAAGGCGCTTTCCTGGCCGGGCTGGTTGAGCAGCACCAGCAGCACGATCCATTTGAGGTCGTCGGCGGTCAGCTCCTCGGCGTCCAGCGCCATGGCGCGCTCGATGACCAGTTCGCGGCTGCGCTGATCCAGGATGCCCCCCTGTTCGAGGTACAGCAGCATGCCCTGGATTTCGAGGTCCAGCCGACGCCTCTCGGCATCCGTAAACACCCGCATCGAGCGATTGGCGGTCGCGGCCGTCAGCTCGAGGCTGCCCTGGCGCCAAGCCAGTTCGTCCAGCCAGTTGAACGCCTTCTGGATCTCGCTTTTGGGGAAACCCGCTTCGACCAGTTCTTCCTCGAGCATGATCTGGTCGGCCGGCACGGCGTCGTCGCCGTCCATGTAGTTTTCGTAGATATAGATGAGGACGTCGATTACGTTCTCGTTCACGGCGCGCTGCTCTCGTCCAAAACCCAGGTGCTCGAAGCAAGGGGCTGGCCCCCTTGGCGGTGCGGTCCGAAAGGTGCTGCGGCTAGCCCTGCGAAGCGCCTTCCCTGGTGAACAGCCCACCCGCGACCGATGATACATGACCCTCGAGTTCGAGCAACAACAACATCGACGCGACCGCCTGTGGGGACTGCCCGGTACGCGCCACCAGGGTGTCGACAGACACCGGGTCGAAGCCCATGGCGTCAAGCAGTGAGGCATGATCCGGGTCGAGATCGTTTGCCGCCGCCGCTGCCACAACCTGCGAAGCGGGTTCCTGCGGGGGCGGGTCGCCGAGCAGCGCACCGAGTTCCTCGAGGACGTCCGCGGCGCTCTCCGCCAGCTTGGCGCCGTCGCGGATCAGGGCGTGGCAGCCGCGTGCCATGGGGTTGTGGATGGAGCCCGGGATCGCGAACACCTCGCGTCCCTGCTCCAGCGCGTGACGGGCGGTGATCAGCGAGCCGCTGCGCAGCGTGGCCTCGACCACCAGGGTGCCGAGGGCGAGGGCGCTGATGATGCGGTTGCGGCGTGGGAAATGGCCGGGCCGCGCAGGCGTGCCGAGCGGGAATTCCGTCACCAGCGCCCCGCCCGCGGCGCAGATGGCATGCGCCAGCTCGCGGTGGCGCGCCGGGTACACGCGGTCCGGGCCGGTGCCGGCCACGGCGAGCGTCAGCCCGCCGGCTGCCAGTGCCCCGCGGTGCGCCGCGGCGTCGATCCCGAGTGCCAGACCGCTGGTGATCGCGAGGCCGCGGCCCGCCAGCTCGCGGGCAAACTCGTGCGCGTTGGCGATGCCGCCGCGGGTGGCGCTGCGGCTGCCGACGACCGCGAGCTGAGGCCAGGCGAGCAGGTTGGGGTCCCCCACCACGAACAGCGCCAGCGGCGGGTCGGGCGATGCGCGCAGGGGAGCCGGGTAGCGCGGGTCGTCGAGTGGCACCAGGTGGCGCGCGGGGTCGGCCTCGAGCCAGGCCAGGTCGCGGTCGGCCGCGGCCCAGTCCGGCTGCCGCAGATAGGCCCGCAGGGCCTCGTTTGCGCCCTCGGGGGCGGTGACGAACCAGGCGGCGGGATCGGGCTGTCGGGCGAGCAGCGGGGAGAGCCTGGCGGGCCCGAACCCCGGGGCGTGCAGCAGTGCCAGCCAGGCTCTCAGCCGCGCCTCGGGCTGGGGCGCGTCCGTGCGCCCGGGGGAGTTCGACCTGTCCGGGGTTGCGGATGCGGTCGAGCAGGTGAATGGCGCGGGTCGCGTGCATCACCAGGCCGAAGCTGACCCGGTCGAAGGTGCGGAACACCATCAGCATTCCTGCCTCCTAGTCGGGCAGGGTGACCGTGGCGCCACCGCCGGCGACGATGTCGCGGACGGTTTCGCCGCGCTGGTCGACCCGCAGCACGGTGCCGGGACTGAGGCCGTCGGCCGCGCCGCGGTCCAGTGCCACCACCTGGTACTGGCCGATCTGGGAGACGCCCTTGAGCACCGAGATGATCGCACCGTCGATCGGCTGCGGCGGCGCCTTGGGGTAGAAGTCGGTTACCGGTTCCTCGGTCAGTACCGGGATCAGGCGGTCGCCGGGAATCGCCTCGATCTCGGCGCGGGTGATGAACACCGTCGCCGGGTCGCCGGTGCGCTGAAGTTCCACGTTGCCGACGTACAGGCCCTCGTAGCCGAGAATCTCCCCGGTTTCGGCGTCGCGATAGGCGTCGCCGGGGCGCACGACATCGAACTTTGCGGGCTCGTCGGAGTCGATACTCCTGACGTACGCACGCTGACCGGCACCTCCGATGACGTGTTCGTCGGCGAAGTCCACGATGTACGGCGCCGCCGCAATCTCCGCGTCCGTGAGCACGTAGGGCCGGGTGAGGAAGGGGGCGATAGCGTCGATCGGCACGGTGGGTATGGCGCCGTCCCAGGGCGTGGCGCGGACCTGCGGCGAGAGCTTGAGTTCCCGCGGACCGGGTTTCAGCCGCAGCTGCGGTTGGCCGTCGACGTACACCAGTTCGAGTTCGTCGCCCGGGTAGATCAGGTGCGGGTTGGCGACCTGCGGGTTGACCTGCCAGATGTCCGGCCAGCGCCAGGGGTGCCGCAAAAAGCGTCCGGCGATGTCCCACAGGGTGTCGCCCTTGCGGACGACGTAGCGCTCCGGGTGATTGTCGGCCAGCAGTTCCTCGGCCGCGCCGAGGTTGGCAACCAGCCCGCACATGGCGAGAGCGATTGCCGTATTGCGTAATAGCTTGATCATCGTACTCCCTTGTGGTTCCCAGCTGGCGCAGTCAAACGCCCGGTATGCTGTATTATCATCACCCTGGCGCAATTTCTTTAACTCACCCTAGCGAATTCCGGTGATCGACTCATGGCGATACTCGACATCCTGCATTTTCCGGACCCTCGGCTGCGCAACAAGGCGCAGCCCGTTGCCGAGGTGGACGACGAGGTCCGACGGCTGATCGACGACATGTTCGAGACCATGTACGAAGCGCCGGGCATAGGGCTTGCTGCCGTCCAGGTGAACGTGCCCCGGCGGGTGATCGTGGTCGATGTCTCGGAGGAGCGCAACCAACCGATGGCGCTGGTGAACCCGGAGATCGTCGCCAGCGAAGGCGTCGAGGAAATGGACGAGGGCTGTCTCTCGGTGCCGGGCGTCTACGAGACGGTGCAGCGGGCCGAGCGCGTG